>JAYTHH010000251.1:0-4392 GCA_043732745.1 Rhodospirillales bacterium | reverse complement strand
ATGACGTGAATGACGCCGTTGGTGCAATCCACATCGGCAGTGACAACGGTCGCGTTGTTGACGTGGACACCCTTGCCGGTGGCATCGATCTTCACAGTGCTGCCCTCGACGGTGGCAGGGCTCATCGTTTTGCCTGCGAGAGCCGACGACATTACCTTCCCGGGGACAACATGGTAGGTCAGAATCTTGACGAGCTTGGCCTTTGCTTCAGGCTTGAGCAGGCCTTCTACAGTCCCGGCAGGAAGAGCCGCGAACGCCGCATCTGTCGGTGCGAAAACGGTAAACGGGCCGGCGCCCTTTAGCGTTTCGACCAGTCCGGCGGCCGTTACGGCAGCGACGAGTGTTTTAAACGAGCCGTTTGCAACGGCCGTGTCAACGATATCATGAGCCATGTGAATAAATCCTAAGCAAAAGTTTGATTCAACGCAACGCAGTGAAACTATATCAGCTTTGACTCGAGCGCAAATGTCCCCTGCGCACATTCAAGGCAGATTGCGATCAAGGTCTCGTATTCCACTAGCCACCCTTATCTGCCGCTGATCTGAGATATTATAAGAGGACAAACCAACTTAATTTAGAAAAATTCCAAATGTCATAATGAGGTCACGCCGGTCTCCTGGACAGTTTTCCGGTTTGCAAGCTTGGTCGCGATAAGGAATAGCCGGCGAGGCACCGCCGTTTGGCAACATTGATCGACATTTTGGCTGGCAGAATTGAAGTGGATTACCCTCGATGTTGGAGGACCTGGCCAAACCATTTCTGCCCGAATTGGTTCAGGCTGAGCTGGTCGGCGCGGCCCACCGTAAACGTCAGATTAGGAACCTTCGCTCAATGGAGGGCTGATCCCGTCACCCGAGCTTGCGGCGAGTGCTAAGCGTGCCAAAGCCGGAAGCGATGCCGCACCCGTGCGATGCATGATGGACGCACGGTGATTTTCCACCGTGCGCTGGCTGATGCCCAGGTCGGCGGCGATGTTCTTACTGGGTTGGCCGGCCAGCACGAGCGCCATGATTTCGTGCTGGCGCGGCGTTAGCCCGGCAATCTGCGCCATCGCCGCGTCCCGCCGGGCGGTCACTTTGGCCGCATCCCGCGAGCCTTCCAACGCATGGACGACACTCGCCAGCAATCCAGGTCGGCACACGGGTTTCTCGATGAAGTCCGAGGCGCCGGCCTTCATGGCGCGGATCGCCATTGGCACGTCGCTCTGACCGGTGATGACAATGACAGGAAGCTCGTGGCCTGTCGCCCGCAGATGTTCCAACAGGTCGATCCCGCCGATCCCGGGGAGGACGGCATCGATCAACAAGCAATGCCCCGCGCCGGGGCGAAAGGCGGAGAGGAAGGCCTCGCCGCTGGGGTAGCCTGCGACGGCTCGACCATCCGCCTCCAGCACGGCCATGATCGCGCCGCGCACGTCGTCGTCGTCGTCCACCACGAACATCATGTTCTCGGCGGCCTCCGATGGATGAGCCATCAGGTGGGCGATTGTCTGCCGCAGCGCAGGCAGGCCTGCCGGCTTGCTCAGCAGCGCGCAGCCCCCGTCCGCCACCGCGCGCAGGGTCGCGTTCGAGATGTCGCCTGTCAGGATAAGCACAGGCAAGGTTTGACCGGCTGCTGTGCGGATCAATTTCGCCAGTTCGAGCCCGTTCGGGCCATTGGGCAGATTGTAGTCGGCAATCAGCAGATCGGGCGTGACCCTTGCCACGCACAGCAATGCCGCCGGGCCGTCGACGGCTGTGGTGACTTCATAGTCCTGAGCCAGGAGCAAAGCAGCAAGCATCTCGCTCACGTCCGGATCGTCCTCCACGACCAAGGTCTTCAACCTGCGGGCGCCGACAGAGACCTCCGGCAAGGGCATGACGGGTGTTGTCGTGGTGGCCTTCGCAAGCCGCGGCAGGTCGATTGCGAACGCGGAGCCGCTGTCGGGCCGAGAGTGGACGCGGATTGGGTGCCCCAGCAGGTCGCCAAGCCGCTTGACGATGGACAAGCCCAGTCCGAGGCCACGACTTCGCTGCCGCGCTGCATTGCCGACCTGGTAGTATTCGTCGAAGATCGAGGCGATGTCGGCGTTCTGCATGCCAATGCCTGTGTCCTGTACTTCCAGGCTGAGCATGTCGCCATGACGCCGGCACCCGAGCAGCACGCGGCCGGTTGCAGTGTATTTAATTGCGTTCGAAAGCAGGTTGCGGAGCATTTGCTCCAGCAAACGCCTGTCGCTTCGCACGTGCTCCCCGCAGTCAACGACCCGAAACTGAAGGCCCTTTGCCTCCGCATGGTAGGTGAACTCGCTGCGAAGCCGTTCCAGCAATTCGCCGATTGCGAAGACCGAAACCTCCGGTTGCACGGCGCCTGACTCGATCTCGTTGATGTCAAGCAGCGTGTCCAACATGCTCGTCACGGTACTCAGCGTCACATTCTGCCGCGCGACCAGGCTCTGCGCCTTCGCGCCCGTGACCGTGTCGGCCAACAGGGCCTGGAGCAGGGCCAGCGTTTGCAGTGGCTGGCGCAGGTCGTGGCTGGCGGCAGCAAGGAAGCGTGTCTTTGCGGCGCTTGCAGCCTCCGCTGCCACTTTGGCAGCCTGAAGGATCTGGGCGGCGGCGATGCGCGGGGTGATGTTGGTGAACGTGATGACCACCCCCTCCATGCGGCCGCCCACGCGGTAGGGGAGCACGCTGCGGCGAAACCAGGTGCCATCCGGATACGCGAGCTCACGGTCCGGAGGGACGGCCCCGCCTTGAATCTCCTTCACGTCACCAATCAGCGTGGCGTCGGGTGCCAGTGCGGCGAAATCGGTCAACCTGCGGCCGACGTCGTTCTGGATGATGGCAAAATGCACTTTGACGGCGGGGGTAAAGAACCGGATGCGGCCGTCCAGATCGAGAAACAGTGTGGCAACGTTCGTGCTGTTAAGCACGTTCTGCAGATCGTCCGATGTCGTACGCTGCTGTTCCAGCGTTTCTTGCAGCTGGCTGTTAACGGCTGTCAGTTCGTCGTTCAATAATTGCAGGTCTTGCTTCGAGGCAACCAGTTCTTCGTTTGTGGACTGGTATTCTTCTTTGACCGACGACGCCTCCTCATTGATCGCGCGTTGTTCCTCGCCCCACAACTCCAGATCGCGCGACGTGCCTTGCAGTTCCGATCGCATCGCCTCCAGCTCGCGTCGCAGTTCGGCAACGTACGGGGCATCAGCCGCAGACCGCGGCACGCCCTCACCCCGCTCAGGCGCGGGGCCATCCAAGAAGCAGACCAGCAGCAACTCCTGGCCGCCCTCGACCACGGGGTGCACCGCCAGACTGAAGGGCTGGCTTGCGCCGTCGCCAGCAATCCAGCCGGACGCCAACACCTTCCGCTTGCTCGCGCGCGCCGCCTGCATCGCCGCGCGCAGCTTGGCGCGCAGTCCAGACCGGGCCATCGCGAGCAGGTCCTGGGTGGCGTGCCCTGGCGGCAGCCGGAGATAATGATCGGCCGGGCCAAGGAGGAACAGCACGGCATTCGATGAGTCAACCAGGACGGAGGCTGGGGCGTAGGCTTCCATCACCAAGCGACGGCCGAGTTCGGCAAGTGCTGCGGGGCGCACGGGCGATGCCGGTTGCGTGGGCGTGCGTCTCTCCTCTCCTGGGCGTAACAGAGCAGGCCGAGGCGGCGGCTCTGCCCTCGCGGCTGAGCTTCGCCCGATACGGCGATAGATGCGCTCTGAATTCGCCAGGGCCTTGAACCGGCCATCTGGCGCGATGACGTTCTCGGCGGTGCCGAGCAGCAGGACGCCGCCATCCCTCAGGGCAAAGTGGAACGCCGCCAACACATGGGCCTGGGCGTCCGGCAGCAGGTAAATCAGCAAGTTGCGGCAGGATACCATGTCAAGGCGGGAGAAAGGTGGATCGACCAGCACGTTCTGGACTGTAAACACGACGGCCGCACGCAGGGCTGCGGACGCCCGCCATCCTGCCTCTTCGCGCACGAAGAACCGCACCAGGCGAGGTTGCGTCACACTATCCGCAATGGCGGCGGGATAGATGCCATCGCGTGCCACAGCGATTGCTTCGGCATCAATATCGGATGCGAAGACCTGCAGCTTAATCGGCCGGCCGCCTGCCTCGATCTGCTCCAGAAACAGCATGGCCAGCGAATACGCTTCTTCGCCAGTGCTGCAGCCTGCCACCCACAGGCGCAGCGGCTGGCCGTCAGCGTGGGACGCGACCAGTTCCGGGATGGTTCTGGCCGCCAGGATGTCAAACACGGCCGTGTCGCGGAAGAAGCTGGTGACGTGGATCAGCAGGTCGTGCGCCAACGCGTGCAACTCGGACTTGTCGGCCTGCAAGGCGGCGAGGTAGCCCGTCATATCGGCCGGCTTCAGGCCTTTGAACGCCATGCGCCGACTGATCCGACGCTGTA
>JAYTHH010000250.1:0-4398 GCA_043732745.1 Rhodospirillales bacterium | reverse complement strand
TTGGTAGCGAACACCCCCGGCTGTCCTGATAGTTTAGGATGGTTGGATGGCAGTTCCGAGACGCAGGCTGACGGTCATTGACCGCACGATGATAGAGGCTCGGCTCCGGGATGGCCTGGGCATCCGGGCGATTGCCTTGTCGCTTTGCCGATCGCCAGGGACGATTTGCGACGAGATCAGCCGGCACGGCAGCGTTGGTCGTGCTGGTGCGCATGCCGACACGTAAGGCCGATGTCGCCGTCAGCGCCTTTGCGGGCGCCCTGCATGCCATCCCGGCACCGTTGCGCAAGACGCTGACCTACGACCAGGGCAAGGAAATGGCGGACTACCACAGCATGGCGCGGGCGACCGGCATGTACATTTTCTTCGCAGATCCACGTTCCCCATGGCAACATGGCTTTTATGAGAATACCAACGGTCTGCTTGGCCAGTATTTCTCGAAAGGAACGTCCTTGGCAGCCTGGGACCCGGACGATCTCGATCGGGTCCCAGGCTGCCTCAATGACCGTCCACGAAAGACGCTCAGCTATGCAACGCCGAATGAGAAATTCGCCAATTTGCTTGCCGCGCTGGTAAGCGAAAATGAAATCTCAGCTGGGGCGTTCGCTACCAAACTTGAATCCACCTACGGACCCGACATGTCGGACAACGCGCGAATGCGCATGGGTTCGGCCGCTTGCACGCGTAGGGTCAATGCTACCCTGGCTAACGCGACAGACGGCCTATGACGGCCCTGCGTCCCAGTTTGGATGCCATGTTTACTTCTCAATTTTCAGATTTGACTGACAGAATTTAGCATCTCAGGGGCTTGCAGATATTCGGTCCCGCCTTCCTGGCCGTAGCCTACTTCCATCCCGCCGAACGGCGCTTGGTGTCGCGTCCAGGGACGTCACGCCATTCCACAGTAATCAGGAGCCGCAGCGGCGCGTATGCAGGAACACTTTTCAAGCAACGATCTCTAGCCAGGCGCAAGCGTCCACGGCCAGGACTCCTTCGCCCACGCGCTTGACGATCAACGGATTGATCTCGCACTCGACGACCCGAAGGCCGGGATGCGCTGCAAGTTGCGACAAAGCCACTATCGCTACCGCCAAGGCACGCAAATCGCCCGGAGGACGGCCGCGGAATTCCCTGAGTACGGCGAAACCTTTTACTTCGTTGATCATGTCATGGGCGGTTGCAAGATCGACTGGCGCCAGCCGGATGCTACGGTCCCGGTATAATTCCGTCGCTATGCCGCCCGCAGCCAGCACGATGAGTGGGCCTGCCTGAGGATCAATCCGGTAGCCGAGTAGCGCCTCTCCAACCCCGCT
Source organism: Rhodospirillales bacterium (assembly GCA_043732745.1). Taxonomy (GTDB): domain Bacteria; phylum Pseudomonadota; class Alphaproteobacteria; order Acetobacterales; family Acetobacteraceae; genus CAIQQQ01. The sequence continues at coordinate 3,085 of JAYTHH010000250.1, read as the reverse complement.
TGCCATCTGCTGGACCATCAACCGCGGGGCGCAGTGGCCCGGCAGCGCCAGGGCCACTGCTAACCGGATTTGCGCGGCCGCATCGGCTAGTCCGGCGGGATCGGTTACACATAGCACCACGCCACCGATGTCACTTTTATGTGCGATCTGATCCGACAGGAGCTTCACCGCAACCGGATAGGGAACACCAGGGTCGGACCCTGTAAAGACCGCGCACGGCGCATGCGCAATACCGAGGGTGGAAAGCAGTCTATAAGCGGCCAATTCATCTACCAACTGTCCTGGGCTGCTTACCTGTGTGGCGGTATCGGCGAGACGCGTTGGCATACGCCGCCCCAAAGCCGCGGCAATCGCGTCCGCGCAGGCTTCCGGCGTGCGGAACGCGGGCACCCTCGCTTCGGCCAGGCTTTGTAGAGCGTCTGGGGCCTCCGGCACTAGGAAGGCCGCGAGCCGTGCCCCTTCTCCTGCGCTGTCGATGATGGGGCGCACCGCAAGCTCTGGCTGGAAGCGAGCGGATGATCCAGCAACGGCCACGACGAGGTCGAATGCCGGGTCCGCCAGCATAGCATCCAGGGCCGCTTTCATGACCTCGTATCGCGTGCCAGCTAAGGTCAGGTCCAGGATCCGGCTATGCCCGGCATCGATCCCTGAGGCAGCCAGCCGAGCCGACGTTACAGCGCCAGGGCCCTGCACATCGATTCCGCGAATACCGAGTTGGTCAACGACCATGGCTGCGCCGCCGCCGGTGGTGGTCACCACGCCGACCACGGGCCGCCCTGCGCCGCTTGGCCGGATGGGGAGGCGGCGCAGCAACGCCGGCGCTTCGAGCAATGCTTCAAGCGTATCCACTCGCGCGATGCCGCAACCGCGCAGGAATGCATCGGCAACGTCATCCTCACCGGCCAATGCCCCCGTATGAGACTGCGCGAGCTCCGCCGCCGCCGCCGAACGGCCAAGCTTATAGGCCAATACAGGCTTGCCACGGGCTGTCGCACCAGCCGCAAAGGCACGCAGCGCGGCGCCATCGCGGATCGTTTCCAGGAACAGCAAATAGGCGGTTACGTTGGGGTCGTCGAGCGACGCAGCGCAGACTTCACCGACCCGAAGATCCGCCTCGCCGCCAACCGAAACCAGGCAGGCAAAGCCAATTCCACGCGCTTTACCACGCGACGCGAGCGCCCCGATCATGCTGCCACTTTGCGAGGCGACGAACAGACCGCCCAATGGCAGGTCGGGCTCGGCGAAAGCCGCATTGGCCGTCAGCACCAGGCCATGATGCAGATTGGCCATGCCCAGGCTGTTCGGTCCCAACAGACGCGTGCCTGAACCGCGCACCAGAGCAACGAGCTTGGCCTGCCTCGCTATCCCCTCTGCCCCGGCCTCGGCAAAGCCGCCGGCAAGTATCGACACGACCGGAACACCAAGGCGCACACAATCTGCCACTGCATCGATGGCTGCATCCGTCGGCAGCAGGATGAAGGCGTGGTCTGGCCGCGTGGGCAGGGCGTCCAGCGTCGGCCATGCCGTTTCGCCCAAGACGGTCGCACGCCGCGCCACCGGGTAAATCGTGCCAGCGAAGCCGCCTTGCCGCAAAAAGCGGAGCGGCCGGGATGCTGTTTTTGTCAGGTCATCCGATGCGCCGACCAAAGCGACGCTGTTGGGAGCTAAAAGTAACCCGACGTTACTCATTCGACAGATGCTACGGCATCAGAACGCACTGGGCGCTGAAAGAAACGCCGCTCGAACACCTCCTTGGCCAGACGGTTTTTCATCATTTCAATGGAGCCACCCGCAATCACCCACCCACGGCACCGTCTCATGCAATACTCCACGAGGGCCTCCTGGCTAAAGCCGGTGCCCCCCATGATTTGGATCGCCTCATTGGCCACCTCAAAACCTGTTTGGTTGCAGGCCAATTTTGCGAGCGTCGTCTCAAAAGGCGATGGCAAGCCGCGATCCGCGTTTACCGCCGCGCGGTAGAGCAGCAATTGCGCACCTTCGAGCTTTAGTACCATATCGGCAAATTTCCATTGCAGACCTTGGAACTCGCAAAGTAGCTTACCGAATTGCTTATGAGATAAAGCGTGCTCCTTGGCGCGCTCGAACGCATAGCGCCCGACAGCCAGGCTCCGGGCCGTGTTGCCAACCCGCTCCGCATTGAATGCAGCGATTTGTTTTTTGAAACCACCCGGCCCGAGCAGCAAGTTTTCCTTGGGCACAAGGCACTCTTCGAAATAGAGCGCGCTCCATTCCTCACCATTCAGAAACAAGGACGGCTTGCCCACAGTAAAGCCTGGAGTACCGCGTTCGATCAAAATGGGACCGATTCCATCCGTTCCCGGTCCGAACCGTAGATAGATCAGATAGAGGGATGCCTCAGCGCTATGCGTGCCGAAGATCTTACTGCCGTTAACGATATAATGGTCGCCATCCAGCCGCGCCGTGGTGCGCAACTCGGTCACCGCCGACCCGGCATCCGGCTCGCTCATGCCCAACGAGATTGCGTTGCGACCCGCCAGCAAATCGGGCAGCCAGCGTTCCTTCTGCGCTGCCGTCGCATATTCAGCAAAGGTCCGGATAGGGCCGAAATTGCCAGCCTGGACCACGTCGGCGGAGCGCGGGCACGCTGCCGCCACCTGCTCGATAGCGAGGACCGCGTCCATCAGCGTCCCCCCATGGCCACCATCGGCCTCTAGGATTGTGATGCCTAGCAGGCCTTGTTGGGCAGCCATCTGTGCCACATCGAACGGGAAGCCAGGCCGATGCGCCCGCTCCAGCGCCCCTGGGGCCAGCTTGTCATCCGCCCAGCGCCGCACGGAATCCACAAAGCGCGACTGGTCCTCGGTAAAGCTGAAATTCAACGTGTCGTCCCCCGATTCAGCGACATAGTGATGCCGCCGGACCTAATCATGTTCTGATCCGGCCCGGCTCTGACCGATACTGTTCAAAGCGTATGTGGACATGAGTATTTATCATGTCAGCATGCGCGTATCCATCCGGCGAGGACCGTGGGTGACATCGAGCCACGACGTCACACTTGATCAGCTCTTCTTGGCGATCCTTGTCCGAGCGGCATTGCGGCGAT
>JAYTHH010000249.1:0-4409 GCA_043732745.1 Rhodospirillales bacterium | reverse complement strand
GCATGGCGGCGATCACAACGTCGCGGCCGGTCTTGATGCCGCCATCGGTGCGCAGGCGCACGGTGTGGCGCAGGCGGTTGAGCATCAGCACCTGATGCGCCTCCGACAGGCCCATTTCCCAGGGCAGGCCAGCATATTTCACCGAGGTCTGCGGGCTGGCGCCGGTGCCGCCGGAATGGCCGGAGATCAGAATGGTGTCAGCCTTGGCCTTGGCCACGCCCGCGGCGATGGTGCCGATGCCGGAGCGCGCGACGAGCTTCACGCAGACCGACGCGTCGGGGTTGATCTGCTTGAGGTCGTAGATGAGCTGCGCCAAATCCTCGATCGAGTAGATGTCATGATGCGGCGGCGGGCTGATCAAGGTGACGCCGGGCGTGGAATGACGCAGCTTCGCAATCAAGCTGGTGACCTTGAAGCCGGGCAACTGGCCGCCCTCTCCGGGCTTGGCACCTTGGGCCATCTTGATCTCGATCTCGCGGCAGGCGTTCAGGTATTCTGCCGTGACCCCGAAACGCCCCGACGAGATCTGCTTGATCGCCGAATTGGCATTGTCGCCGTTGGGGCGCGGATGCGCGCGCGATGGGTCTTCGCCGCCCTCCCCGCTGTCCGACCGCGCGCCGATGCGGTTCATCGCGATCGACAGCGTCTCATGCGCCTCGGGGCTGAGCGCGCCCAGCGAGATGCCTGGCGAGATCAGGCGCTTTCTGATTTCGGTGATGCTCTCGACTTCCTCGACGTCAATGGGCTTGCGGCCCTCGGTTCGGAAATCCAGCAGGTCGCGGAGTGCGATCGGCGGCGCCTTGCGCACCATTTCGGTGTAGCGGCGATACATTTGGAAGCTGTCGGACGCGACGGCCTCCTGCAGCATGTGGATGGCGCTGCCGTCGAACGCGTGCGTTTCGCCCTTGCGGCGAAGTTTGTAAACCCCGCCGATGGAAAGAGACGCGATGTCGCTGTCGAAAGCGGCGCTATGAAGGCTCAGAACCTTACGGGCGATGCCGAGCAGGCCGATGCCTGAAATGCGGCTCTGCATGCCCGGGAAGAACTCGGCCACCAGCGCGCGGGACAGGCCGATCGCCTCGAAGTTGCAGCCGCCGCGATAGGAGCTGATGACGGAGATGCCCATCTTTGACATCACCTTCAGCAGGCCTTTATCCACAGCCTTCTTGTAGCGCTGCACAGCCTCTTTCAATGAGATCGCACCGAACAGACCACGACGGTGGCGGTCGGCGATGCTTTCCTGGGCGAGATAGGCGTTCACCGTGGTGGCACCGACGCCGATCAAAACCGCAAAATAGTGCACGTCGAGGCACTGCGCTGAGCGGACGTTGAGGCTGGTGAAGGTGCGCAGTGAGGAGCGCACGAGATGGGTGTGCACGCCGGCGGTGGCCAAGATCATCGGAATGGCCGCGCGTTCGATGCAGACTCGTTCGTCAGTCAAAATCACGTGGGTGGCGCCGGCACGAACGCCTTCCTCCGCCTCGATGCGGATGCGTTCGAGGGCCGCGCGCAATCCGGTTTCACCCTCGGCCACTGGGAAGGTGCAATCCACCTCGCAGGCGGCGGTTCCCATCATGTCGCGCATAGCCAGGAATTCGGCGTTTGACAGCACCGGGCTTTCGAGCTGCAGCAGGTCGCACTGGGTGCTGTTTTCATCGAGCACGTTGCCGAGATTGCCGAGGCGGGTGCGCAAGGTCATCACGCGGGATTCGCGCAGGCTGTCGATCGGAGGGTTGGTGACCTGGCTGAACGCCTGGCGGAAATAATGGTGCAGGCCGCGGAATTTCTCGCTGAGCACTGCCAGCGGCGTGTCGTCGCCCATCGAGCCTATGGCTTCGGCGCTGTCCTCCACCATCGGATGCAGGATCATCTCCAGATCCTCCATCGTGGTGCCGACGGCGAGCTGCCGGCGGCGCAGGTCTTCGCCGGTGATCAGCACCGGCTCGGGCGCGTCGGTACGCACGATCTTGTCGATCTCGATGATGCCCTTGGCCCATTCGCCGAAGGGCTGGCGGGCCGCGAGCAGGTCCTTGATCTCTTCGTCGCCATAGAACTTTGCGGTTTCGATGTCGACGCCGATGGTCTGTCCGGGGCCGACGCGGCCTTTGGAAATGACTTCGCTTTCGTCGATCTTGACCATGCCGGTCTCGGAGCCGACGACGAGCATGCCGTTGCGCGAGATCGAGTAGCGCAGCGGCCGCAGCCCGTTGCGGTCCAACCCCGCGATGACCCAGCGGCCATCAGTGGCGGCGATGGCGGCCGGGCCGTCCCACGGCTCCATCACGGCATTACAATACTGGAACAGGTCGCGATGCGCCCGCTTCATGGTGGCGTCCTGGCCGGTGCTGGCCGGGATCATGAGGGCCTTGGCCATCGGCGCGTCGCGGCCGGAACGGATCAGTACTTCGAATACGTTGTCGAGCGTGGCGGTGTCGGAGCCGCCGGCCTGGATAACGGGTTTTATATCCTCCATGTAGGGGTCGAGTGCGGGGTCGGACAGCCGCGTCTCGTGGCTGCGCATCCAGTTGATGTTGCCCGAGACGGTGTTGATCTCGCCGTTGTGCGCCAAGGTGCGAAACGGCTGGGCCAGCTTCCAGGTGGGGAAGGTGTTGGTGCTGTAGCGCTGGTGGTAGATGGCGAACCGGGAGATGAAACGCGGGTCGAGCAGGTCGGGGTAGAAATCCGTCAGGCTCGCGGCCAGGAACATCCCCTTGTAAATAATCGAGCGGCAGGATAATGAACAAAAATAGAGCTCGGCGATCTGGGCAGCGATGGCCTGCTTCTCGATGCGGCGGCGGATGACGAACAGGTCACGCTCGAAACCGGCTTCGGCCACGTCGCGTGGGTTGGCGATCATGATCTGCTCGATCTCGGGCCGTGTGGCGTTGGCCTTCTCACCGATGCAGGCGACGTTGATCGGCACCTGGCGCCAGCCATAGATGGCATAGCCCATCGCCAGGATTTCGGATTCCACGATCTGGCGGCAGCGCTCCTGGGCGCCGAGATCGGTCTTGGGCAGGAACACCTGGCCCACGCCGATGGGGTTGCCGCCATCGGCGATACTGCGGACCTTGTGGCCGCCGCGCTCGACGGCGTCGATGAAGAAGTCCTGCGGAATTTCCAAATGGATGCCGGCGCCGTCACCGGTCTTGCCGTCGGCGTCCACGGCGCCGCGATGCCAGACTGCCTTCAGGGCGTTGATGCCGGCTTCCACCACGTCACGGCGGCGCACCCCGTCAAGTGCTGCGACCAGACCCACGCCACAGTTGTCGTGCTCCATCGACGGGTTGTAGGTGTCCGAGAGACGTTTGGCGTTGTCGTTCCAGGCGGAGATGAATTCCGCGCCGGCGCCAGACTGGGTCTCGTTCACATGCGTCATCGTCTTGGGTCCTCGGTGAGGGACTCCCCCGGCCCATGCCAGGGGAGCGTAACTGTGAAGTGTGCCGAAGCAGGTGGTATTCAGATCAGAACTTCAGGCCGCGGGTATGCAGTTCTTCGGCGTGTTTCTTGACGGCTTCCTGGAAGGTCTTCTGCCCCCACAACTGCCCTGCCTGCAGGCTCTGCTGATTGACCGCGGGAATGGTCTTGAGCAGGCGCTGGCCAAGTTGGGTGGAGTAGAAGTCGTGCAGGCCCTTGAGGTCGGCGGCGCTGAAATTGGCGGCCCACGGCAGGATCAGCGAGGCAGTGAGATCGGGCAGCGCCGCGTTGAAATCGGGCATAAGCACCTCGTCCACCACCTTGGCAGCGGCGTCGACGCTTTCGCCACTGGCCTGGATGGTGGCCTGGATAAGCTGGTTGCGCATTGCCTGCAGCAGACCGCGGGTTTGGACCGGGATGTTCAACATCTCGGCCATCGAACGGGCCTCCTTCAGAGAAGCCTCCGACGGCTGCGGCATCGGCTGTGCTGTGGGCGCAGGTGCAGGTGCTGCCGCAGGAGCCTGGGCCATGACGGGGGACAAGGCTGAGGCGCTGGTCAGGCACAAAGCGGCGAGGAGACTTGTGGAACGCATGACTTTTACTCCGCCGCCACCGCGATGGTGACGTTGTGCTGTATATATCCGTGAATCTGCTCGGCTGCATCCCGGCCGTCTTTGATCGCCCACACCACCAGAGAGGCCCCGCGCACGATGTCGCCGGCGGCAAACACGCCCTCCAGGTTGGTCATGAAGGTCTTGTAATCGACCTTCAGCGTGCCCCAACGCGACACCGCCAACGCGGGTTCGCCGAACGCAATCGGCACATCTTCCGGGTCAAAGCCGAGCGCCTTGATGACCAGGTCGGCTTGGAGATTGAAATGACTGCCCTCGATCGGCTCGACCGATTGGCGGCCGGAGGCGTCGGGCAGGCCCAGATGCATGTGGGCCGCGCGCACGGCGGTGACCTGGGTATCGCCGAGGAAGGCCTCGGGG
>JAYTHH010000248.1:0-13719 GCA_043732745.1 Rhodospirillales bacterium | reverse complement strand
ACACGTTCGCTTCGGTGTCGAAGGACGCAATCTGCTTCTTGAGGATTTCCGAAATCTCGGCAGGACGGATCTCCATCACGCGGCTCCCTTCATGGCGTACTGCAGGCGCTGCAGACGGCTCTTTATGCTGGTGTCATAGAGGCGGGCGCCGATCTTCAGGATCAACCCGCCAAGAATGCTTTCGTCAACGCGCTTGGCGATGTTGACCTGGCCGTAGCCAGCCTCGATCAGGCGGGCGCGAAGCTGCTGCTCCTGCACGTCGCTGAGTGGGTGTGCGGACGTGACATCGGCCATGACGATGCCGCGCTTCTGGGCGACCAGGGCGGCGAAGGCCGTCACGATGGCGCGCAGCGAGGACAGGCGACGGTTTGCCGTCACCACGCCCACGAAATCAGTGATAATCTTGCTGAAGCCCTGGTCGACCAACGCGGCATGCATCGCCTTCTTTGAGCTGTTCACGTCGATCAGCGGGCTGCCGAGCAGCCGGCGCAGCATCGGGCTTTCATCGATCAGGCGGCCGAGGCCGTCCATCTGGTCGACCACGAGGTCAAGGGAGTTCTGGTCACTGGCGAGGGAATACAGAGCGGTGGCATACCGGTCCGTGAGCCCACCGCCGCTGGAAACCGTCGACGCGCCAGAGGCCAAGAGTGCGATTCCGTCTGCTTGATCGCGGCACTGAACGGTGCGGGATCGTGGGTGAGAGCGTCTGTCACGTGACGTTTTACTGACAACGCGGCGTCTAGCATGGAGTTTTTTGCGGCGCAACGGCTGGTCGGCCTGCCATGTGCCCGAAACGGGCCGGAAACGCTTCTACCGCCTGTGACCCTTTATGTCCTCGGTCCGGATCTGCGCCACTGCCTCAACATTCGGATCGCGGGCGATATTGGACGGCGCGATGAAGCCGCGGCCGTCCCAGTGAATGTGAAGCCCCACGCTCTCGTAGCAGCCTGCCACATACTCCGAGCAGATGTAGCCGTCGTCCGCTGCCAGGTGATCTGGCATGCGCCGGGCAAGTCGCCCGAGCGCGATGCGCAGCGCGATCTTGACGTTCTCCGTGTTAGAGAATTTCGCGCCCAGGCGATCGAACGCAAAGCGCTGCATTTGCGGCATCAGCCCCACGCCATCCGCGGCACGCGCGGCGTCACGATGCCGCGCGATCACGATCCGGCCGGGATACGGATGCGTGCCGCTGCTGGTGCGGGCGATGAAATCGGACAGCGGCACCGCACGTACGCCGATCTTCTGGACGGCTTCCAGGACCAGCACACGATCCAGCGCCTCCAGGCGAAAGGCGATCGCCACATCGCTCCAGATGCTGCGCGTCGCCCAGCGGATCGCGCGTGAGCCGAGATCGTGGGCGGAGCACAGCATCAGGTCGCCGTCGCGAATCTGCGTCCGCAGCACATGATAGGGAAGCGGGGCGAGATCCTGCAGAACGCTGTCATGGATCGTCATGCCGCGGGGTCATCGGCATGGGTGATCGTCAACGCAGCGCCGGTCTGCTCGCCCGCCAAAGTTGCCGGGTCGGCCGCACCGGACAGACGGGTGCTCCAGCGCGTGCCATCCCAGATCCGCACCTCGATGGCAATCGGTTCGCCGCGTGTGATGGAAATGTGGTTGTATGCGTTCGGCTCGCCGCGCAGCCGCACCGACGTGGCGGTGCTGCCCTGCACCACCAAAGGCGGCCCGCCGCCCACGGCCGCGAGCCGGACGTAACCGCGATGCAGATGGCCGGCGAGCACCAAGGCTACGCCGTGTGCCGCGAACGCCTCCAGCGCGCGAGACGCGCCGCCGGCCACCTGGGTTTCCGGCTCGGTTTCAGGCGGCAGCAACGGATGATGCGCCACCACCACGCGCACGAGGTCTTCAGGGACATCGTTCAGCCGGGCAACGAGGCGATCGAGACGCTTGGTGGTGACGCGGCCGCGCGACCAGTCCCAGTGCCAGCCGGCCCGACGCGCGGTGTTCAGGCCCAGCACCGCCACGGTCCCGTCGGCCCAGTCCGGCTCGGTGGGCCTACGAACCTCCGCGTGCCAGCGGGCATAGGGGTTGGTGAAGCGCTCCCATAAATTATAGGGCGTGATGTCATGGTTGCCCGGCACCGTCAGCGTGGGCGCCCGCAGCCGCTCCATGAACGCTCGCGCCTGGCGAAATTCGCGGTGGTGGCCGCCTTGCGTGAGGTCGCCGCTGATCGCCACCAGATCGGGCGGATCGCGGTTGAGGTCGGCCACCAGCGCCTCCACCACCACCGGGTCCTCGGCGCCGAAATGCAGGTCGGTCAGGTGAGCGATGCGGGTCATGGTGCCGGCACCAGCACAAGCAGGGCGCGCGGTCGGATGGTGTAGTGCAGCGGCATGGCCAGCAGCATGGCCTCGCCATCGTTCATCACCCGCATCGATGGCCGATGCCCGGTGATTGTCAGCTCGGTCAGGCTCAACTCCTCCACCACCTCGTCTCCCGTCCAGCGGCCCAGCATCGCCGGCACGCCGATCCGCACCGCGTCCATCAGCTTCAGCCGCGCGAAAACATAGGTCGCAAGCCTGCCACCATCGAGCTGCGTGCGGCCCATCTGGCGGGTGACGCTATCCGCGAGGGCATTGGGCGTGATCAGCAGCGCCGGCGTGCGCACCTTCCAGTCTCGCCCCCCGGTATGCATGCCAAGCCGCAGCGGCCGGTAGGTGCGGAACATCCGCAACGCGGCCCCCACATAGCGGCCCCAACTGCGCCAAAACGACTTCCCACGGCCGGACTCGCGCACCTGGCCGAGCACCGTCGGCAGGCCCACCATAGAACCACAGAGGAAGACCCGCCCATTCACCTCGCCCACATCGATGGCGCGGGGATGGAACGCGGCCAGCACCCCGATCGCCGCCGAAAGATCTCCGATTGGGATTTTCAGGTCGCGCGCCAGCACATTTATGGTGCCCGAGGGCAGAATGCCCAGCGGCGTGTTGCTGCCCACCAGCGCCTGCGCGGCACAGGCGATGCTGCCGTCGCCACCCACGACCACCACCGCGTCCGCCTCCGCGTCGCGGGCCATGGCCACGCGGGCGGGCAGGTCGCCGGCATCCACTGGCACGAATTCGGCAATCACGTCGTGCTGTGCAAAGGCCTGCTGCATCGCCTCCAGCACATCCTCGCGTCCCATCAGTGCGCCGGCGCTGTGATTGACCACGACGGCGAAGCGGCGGATGACGGTGCTGACGGCAACAGGAATGGGATCGAGTGGCATGGCGCCTCAGGTGGAAGAATGATCGTCCAACCTTGCCGCAACGAAGTTGTTCCCCCCGCGCCGCAACGGCCCGAGCTTACAGGAAGCTGATCGGGTCGATATCGACATCCACCCGCACCGAGCCGCCGGTGGACACCTGTGCCAGCCAGACTCGGACGATCGGCTGCACGGCGATGTCACGGCGGGTTTTGAGCAGCAGCCGGCGGCGGTGCCGGCCACGCAGGATCGCCATCGGTGCGGGGGCAGGGCCAAGCACCAGAATTCCATCGCCATGCGGGGCCACACGACCAAGCTCTCGCGCAGCGGCATCGGCGGCCTCGGCCGAGTCGGCACTGACGATCAGCGCCGCCAGGCGCCCGAACGGCGGCCAGTGGCCGGGCCGGCGCTGAGCGGCCTCGCTTTCCATGAAGGCGGCGAGATCGCCCCCCTTCAGCGCCTGCATCACCGGATGCTCGGGCGTGAAGGTCTGCAGCAGCACGCGGCCCGGCGCCTCCGCCCGCCCGGCCCGGCCGGACACCTGGTGCAGAAGCTGCACGGTGCGCTCGGCGGCCCGCAGGTCGCCACCGGCCAAGCCAAGATCGGCGTCGATCACGCCCACCAGGGTCAGATGCGGGAAATGCCAGCCCTTGGCGACGATCTGGGTGCCGATGACCAGATCGATTTTGCGAGATTCGATGGCCCGCGCCGCCTCGGCGGCCGAGGCCGGTCCGGGCAAGGTGTCGCTGGCCATGACCAGGGTGCGGGCCTCCGGGAAATGCCGCATCGCCTCCTCGGTGATGCGTTCCACCCCGGGGCCGATGGCGGTGAGGCTGTTTTCGGCGCTGCACACCGGGCAGAGCGCGGGGATCGGCTCGACATGGCCGCAGTGATGGCACTGCAGCTGCCGGCGGGCGCGATGCTCCACCAGCCATGCGGTGCAGTTCGGGCATTGGCAGCGATGCCCGCAGCGGCGACACAAGGTGAGCGGCGCGTAGCCACGACGGTTGAGGAACAGCATCGCCTGCTCGCCCCGGGCAAACGCCGCGTGCACTTCGGCGATCAGCGGCGGCGAGATGAAGTCGCCGCGTTCGGGCGGATGATCGCGCAGATCCACCAGCACGATCTCAGGCATCGCGGCCCCGCCGTGGCGGGACGGCAGATGCAGGCGGCGGTAACGCCCGGCCTCGACGTTCGAGACCGTCTCCAGGCTGGGTGTGGCGGACGCCAGGATGCAGGCGGCTTCGCACAGCCGGGCACGGACGATGGCCATGTCGCGGGCGTGATAGACCACGCCGTCCTCCTGCTTAAACGCCGTCTCGTGCTCCTCGTCGATCACCACCAGGCCAAGGTCGGGGAACGGCAGGAACAGGGCCGAGCGCGCGCCTATCACGACGGTCGCTTCGCCGGACTGCACGGCGCGCCAGGTCAGCCGGCGGGTGCGGCTGGAGAGGTCGGAATGCCAGACCGCCGGGAGCGTGCCGAAGCGGGCGGCGAACCGGTCGAGCCATTGCGACGACAGCGCGATTTCCGGAAGAAGAACAAGCGCCTGCCGCCTGGCGCGCAGGCAGGCGGCGATCGCCTCGTGATACACCTCCGTCTTGCCCGAGCCGGTGACGCCTTCGAGCAGTGTGACGGAGAATTCGTGTGACGCGACGGCGGCGCGCAAGGCGGCGGCGGCGGCCTCCTGATCGCCCGACAGCACCGGCCCTGCTCGCTCCGCATCGGGCGGATGAAATCCTGGCAGTATCGGCAACGGGGCCGGCAGCAGCAGCCCGGCATCGGCCATCGAGCGCACCACGCCGCCGGAGACTCCGGCGGCACGCGCCAATTCAGGCCCTGTGCGTGGTTGAAGGCGCGCGAGTTCAGCCAGCACCGCCGCCCGCTGCGCCGTCAGCCGAATGTCGGGCAGCGGGTCGGCCCTGCGCCAGCCGAGCATCGGCTGGTCCGGCCGCAGGGCGTTGACCCGCAGCGCCATCGCCAGCACGTCGCCGGGCGGGCTCAACGTATAGGCCGCGATCCAGTCGATGAGCCGGCGTAGATCCTGGCGCATCGACGGGGCGTCGATCCTGGCCGAGACAGGGCGCAGGCGGTTGTCGCCAACTCTGCCATCGGCCTCGCCGTCCCACACAACGCCCACCTCCTCGCGCCGGTTGAGCGGCACAAGAACAAAATCGCCGGGCGCCAGCTCCATGCCGTGGGGAACACGGTAGTCGAACGGCCCGGCGAAGGGATATGGCAGCAGGACGGGTACGCGCATGCCTGCCGCCGGGGCTGGAAGGAGGCCGCCCTGTTCGCCTTGCCTGGGATTTGTTCGACGCATGGGATATGGTCTGCCTGAAACCGGCTCGCCGCGGCAGGCCCAAAACGACAGGACAGCGCAGCATGAAATTCTTCGTCGACACAGCCGACACGGCCGAGATCAAGGCGCTCGCCGCCTCCGGCCTGCTCGATGGCGTCACCACCAACCCCAGCCTGATCGCCAAGTCCGGCCGCAAGATCAGTGAAGTGATCGCCGAGATCTGCGGCATCGTCGAAGGCCCGGTCAGTGCAGAAGTGGCCGCGACCGAATACGGCCAGATCATGCGCGAGGCCGCCGTGCTGCGCAAAATCGCCAACAATGTATGCGTCAAGGTGCCGCTGACGCCGGACGGCCTGCGCGCCTGCCGCACCTTGTCGGGCGAAGGCACCATGGTAAACGTGACCTTGTGCTTCTCCGCCGCCCAGGCGCTGCTCGCCGCCAAGGCAGGTGCCACCTTCATCAGCCCGTTCATCGGCCGTCTGGACGATATCGGCCAGGAAGGCATGGAGCTGGTCTCCGACATTTTGGAGATCTACGACAACTACGAGGCGCTGGAGACCCAGGTGCTGGTCGCCTCCGTGCGCAGTCCGATGCATGTCATCCAGGCCGCCAAGCTCGGCGCGCATGTGGCAACCTTGCCGCCAGCCGTGCTGCGCTCGCTGTATCAGCATCCGCTGACCGACAAGGGCCTGGCCGCGTTTCTGAAGGATTGGGCCGGCACGGGTCAGTCGATCGTCTGATGCATTCACTGGATACGGCGGTCGAGGTGGGTGCGGCTGAAGTGACGGCGTTCCTGCGGGCGCATCCGCATTTCCTGGCCGAGAATCCTGAGCTATATCGAAGCCTCGTGCCGCCGTCGCGCGTGCACGGGGCGCCCTTGGCTGATCACATGGCGGCCATGTTGAGCGCCGAACGTGCCCATGCCCGCGCCATGGCCGAACAGGCCGATCTGGTGCTCGCGGCCGGGCGCGCCACGGCGGGGCTTTCCGCACGCGTACAGGAAGCAGTGCTGGCGCTGATGCAGGCCTCCTCGCTGGTGGAATGCATCATCGACGAGTTGCCCTCGCTGCTCGCCGTCGATGCCGCCTGCCTGTGCATCGAGGCCGAATGTCCCGGACTTCGCGCAATTCCTCCGGGGAGCGTCGCATCCCTTCTCGGGGCCGCAAGGGTCGTCTTCGAGAGCAATCCTGACCACGCCGCCCTGGTTCACGGCGAGGCGATGTTGCTGGCACGGCACGAGGCGCTGATTCTGGTAACTGGTAACGGGCCTCCCTGCCTGCTGGCGCTTGCGTCGCGCAACGCCGCGACGCTCGATCCCAGCCAAGGGACCGCCCCCCTCGCATTTCTCGGCCGCGCCGTGGCCGCCGCCCTCTCGCGCTGATGCAGGCCGAGACCGGAAGGCAGGCGTTTCTGGCCTGGCTTGCCTTGGAGCGTCGGGCCTCGCCGCTGACGGTGGAAGCGTATGGCGCCGATCTGTCGAATTTCCTGGGCTTTATCACCGAGCACCAGGGCGGCGAGCCCGATCTTGCGGCACTGGGCGTGTTGCGTGCGGCGGATTTCCGCGCCTGGCTCGCCAATGCCGCCAAGGACGGTCGCGGTCGCGCGACGCGGGCACGCCACGTTTCGGCGGTGCGCAGCTTCTTCAAATTCCTTGCCCGCCGCCACGGCGTCGACAATCCGCAACTCGCCTTGCTGGCAGCACCACGCCCGAAGAAGCCGCTGCCAAAGGCGCTGACGCCGGCGCAGGCCACCGCTGTTGCGAACGACATCGGCGAGATCACCGACGGCGACCTGTCCCTGCGCGATGTGGCCTTGTTCAGTCTGCTCTATGGCAGCGGGCTGCGCATCGCCGAGGCGCTGGCGCTGGACGTGCGCGACGCGCCGAGGGCGGGCTCGGACAATGCACTGGTCGTCACCGGAAAGGGCTCCAAACAGCGCATCGTGCCGGTGTTGGCGACGGTGCGCGACGCTGTGGAATCCTGGCTGCACGTGCATCCGCAACGCAGCGCTGGCGCGCCGTTGTTCATAGGCGCCCGCGGCGCACGGCTCGATCCCGGCGTGGCGCAGCGCATTCTTCGTGCGTTTCGAAACCTGAACGGATTGCCGGAATACGCCACGCCCCATGCGCTCCGGCATTCATTCGCCACCCATCTGTTGGCGGGCGGCGCCGATCTGCGCTCCATCCAGGATCTGCTCGGCCATGCCAGCCTATCCACCACCCAGCGTTATACGGCGGTGGACACCACCCAGTTGATGGAAGTCTGGCGCCGCACCCACCCGCGCGGATGAATAGCTGGTCGAGCACTGCCCAAGTGATGGGACGGGGGCGAACATCATGCAGGCAGCCGTCATCGGTTTGGGCCAATTGGGGCGCGGCATCGCGGCAAACCTGCGCCGCCGCCTCACAGCCCGGCGCGCAATACCAAGCCGCGATTCAGCCGTAGGCTTTCGTCTGGAGTTGCTCGGTCAGCATGCGTATCAGGTCTTCCGGGGTGAAGGGCTTGGCGCAGGCGCGCCAGCTCGGCTCATCGGCGGGGACGGCATCGGCGCCGTAGCCCGACAGAAGCAGGAACGGTACGCCGCGGTCAGACAGTGCGCGCGCAACCGGATAGATCTTTACACCGCGCAGGTTCACGTCCAACAGGGCCACATCCATGGTCTCACCGTGTGCGGCGGTCAGCGCGTCAGCGAGGTTGGTGTAGGGCCCCAATATCTCGCATTCCTGCTCCAGCAGGATGTCCTCGATCATCAGGGCCACGAGCGACTCGTCCTCGACGATCATCACACGCTTGCCTTGCAGGATATTCATGGTCGTTCAGCGCCCCTAGATTACCATCCGACCAGTCGGAACCATCCGATCGGATCAAGAAGCTCAATAAGCTTTATAAAGTGGGCCCGGCGCAAGTGCCCCGCCGATCGGCGCCCGCAGGATCGCGTGCCCCATTAGTCTGGAACTGAATTTCCGCGTGACCAGAAAGGTGCCGAGCGCGCAAGGGTCTGGGCGCGAATCCCGCCACACCAACCGGTGCCGATCACCGCCGCTTCCATATGTCTCGCCAAGGCCGGCCCTCCATTATTTGTTTTGCGAACCGTGGGCGCTCCCCTGATCCGATTTTGATTGTCATGTGATAGCAATCGCTCGGTGGCAACAAAAAGCGAAATACCCGCCGTGCCCCTGCCCACGCCCCCTGTCGGTGTCATCGGTTTCGGTCTTATGGGCAGCGTGAAGACGCGAAGGTTGCTGGACGCCAATTTTTTGGTTTTGCCCCACGACATCGATCTCGCGAAATGCAGAAAAGCCGAGCCGATGGGCGCCTTGCCGGGACCACCGGAGCAAATGGCGCGGGCGTGCGAGCAGGTGGTGCTGGCGCTGTTCGAGACCAGCGAGGTTGAGGCAATGGTGCGGGGCGACCTGGCATCATCCGGCTGCGAGCTGGTGGTGATCTGCACCAGCACCTGCGACCCCCTCCGCATCGCCATTCTGGCGGCCGGCTGTGGGCCCTTGCGCTTTCTGGAGGCGCCGGTGTCCGGCACCAGCGAGCAGGTCTAATAAGACGAGGGCGTGGCGCTGCTCGGAATCAGCGGCGACTTCACGCCACAGGGCCGCGTTTTCAATCGTTCAAGAATCAAAAGACGGCCGGCCCGTTGCGGTGCAACGACCCGCAGTATCTCATCCGACAATCAAACGATACCGAAATGAAAAGCAAATGGTTTTGTAGGTTAAGCGGGCCATATATCGAGTTTTCATTCACTCATTTATTTTCACTTCCCCGCAATGTTATGCAACACTTTGATAAAACGATTCGCTCCAGCAATTTGCTGCACCTGATTAAGGCGTGTCTGCGAGGATTTTTTTGAAGATGGGACAGCCCGACATCCGCGACCCAGAGCATCTGCTGGAGGAAGCCCGAGAAAATCTGGCATCGCTGCGCGGGATCGTGTTCGGCTTCGGTGAGGCGCAGACCATGATCCGCAGCATGAGCGGCGTGATCCGCTACTGGAGCCACGGCGCGGAGCGGCTTTATGGCTGGTCGCGGGACGAGGCGGTTGGTCGATCGGCGTTGGAACTTCTCGGCACCATCTGCGCTGTCTCAATCTCCGACATTACCGACAGGCTTCATGAGTCCGGCATCTGGCGCGGTGAGCTCATTCACCATCATCGCAAAGGGCAGCCGGTGCATGTCACCAGCGACTGGGTGCTGCAAGACGAAGGCGGCGTTGAGAACATCATCGACATCAGCAACGATATCTCCGACCGCGTCAGCGCCGATGCCACGCGGCTGCTCTACGCGGCGGTCGTGGCCGATTCCCAGGATGCAATCATCACAAAGACGCTCGACGGTATCGTGACGAGTTGGAACAGGGCCGCCGAGACGATGTTCGGCTGGACCGCCTGCGATATCATCGGGAAATCCATCAACGCGATCATCCCGCCGGACCGGCTCGACGAAGAACTGTCGATCCTGGCCAGGCTGCACGCTGGGCAGCGGGTCGAGTCTTTCGAAACGATCCGCCAACGCCGGGACGGTAGGCCGGCGCATGTGGCGCTGACCGTTTCGCCGATCCGAGACAGAGGCGGCCAGATCATCGGCGCCTCGAAGATGGCGCGCGACATCGGCCGCCAGCGGCAGACCGACGCTGCCCTGCAGCGTGCCCAAAGGATGGAGACGATCGCCCAACTGACCGGCGGCGTGGCGCATGATTTTAACAATCTGCTCGGCGTCATCATAGCCAATGTCGATGTCCTCCGGCCCAGCTTGGCGCATGACCCGGCGCTGCTCGGCATTGTGGACGACATACTTGCCGCCGCGCAGGGCGGCAGCAGGCTGACCAGCCGTCTGGTGAACTTATCGCAGCAGCGCGCCACAAGGCTGGAGCCGATCGACCTCGGCGCCTATCTCAACACCTATACCGAGTTGCTGCGCCGGACCCTGGGCGGCGCCATCGTCATCACCACGGAATTCGCCGCCAACCTTTGGATGGTCCGCGCCGACCCGTCGCAGATCGGCGATGCGTTGATCAATCTGGCGTTGAACGCGCGCGACGCCATGCCGAACACCGGCGGCTGGCTGCAGATCAAAATCGCCAACGTCGCCCGGCCGCATCACCGCGCCCATCCCGGAGACTTTGTGGTGCTGAGCGTGACCGATGACGGCGGCGGCATGTCGCCGGACGTGCTGGCCCATGCGCTGGAGCCGTTCTTCACCACCAAACCGGAGAACATCGGCAACGGGCTGGGCCTGGGCATGGTGCAGAGCACGATGACGCGGCACGACGGCTTCGTTGAGATCGAGAGTGTCGAAGGCGTCGGCACCACCGTCCGGCTGCTGCTGCCGCGGGAGGCCAAGACCGATGCGAAGCTGCCCAGGCAGGAGGCCAACTCGGAGCTGCCGGTGGGCACCGAGATGGTTCTGGTGGTGGATGATAATGAGCTGTTGCGCATGACCGTGGTGCGCACGCTCAAGTCGCTCGGCTATCGCACGACGGAGGCCAGCACCGGCGTCGAAGCGCTGGCCTTATTGCAGCAGGGTCTGACTTTCGATCTTTTGCTTACCGACGTCATCATGCCGGGCGGGCTCGGCGGGTCACAACTCGTGGCCCAGGCAAAACAACTTCGCCCCGGCATCAAAAGCCTGATGACCACCGGCTTCGCGCGGCCGGACGACATCGCCGGCGAGTTTCAAGGCACACCCGTCCTGAGCAAACCATATCGCCGCCGGATTCTGGCTGAGATGGTCCGGGCTGTGCTGGACGATGGCGCTATTCCAGGACAGGACGTGCCCTAAAGCAGCTTCATCGCATCCCGGTCCATAATGACGCCGCATGATGACCATGAGATTGACAACCATCGAAACCGCTGGAAACCCGAAGACGCCCCACCGGACGCGCGCTTTCAGCCGGTCCGTTTGTAAATCGGACACTCCCACCGACGCCAGGCAGGCCAGCAGCATTGCCATCGGGATGAAGTATCGCCCTTGCACGCCATCGATGGTGGGGAAGCGGACGTAACCAAACGTCAGAGGTGGACGCGCGACCATCCTCCAGACCTTGTTTTTTCGAGCAATTTTATCGTCGGTTGATTCAACCTGGTGCGATATTGCACTAAGAAAGGCTGCGCATGGCGGCGCGCGCCTTGGCCGTGATTGCATCCCAGGCTCCCGCTTTGATATCGCTGGCCGACGCCAGCCAGGAGCCGCCAATGGCGACCACGTTGGGCAGGGCCAGATAGGCGCCCATGTTCGCCTGCGTCACGCCGCCGGTCGGGTTGAAGCGTATCGCCGGGAACGGGCCTGCCAGCGATTTCAGCATGGCGACGCCGCCAAGTTGTTCGGCCGGAAACAGCTTCACCGTGGTGAAGCCGCGCGCCATCGCCGCGATCAGTTCCGACGCGGTGGCTATGCCCGGCACGAAGGGCACGCCCATCGCCCGCGCCGCGTCCAGCAGCTCTGGCGTGGCGCCCGGGCTGAACGCGAACGGCAGCTCCAGCCGCTTGGCCAGTTCCAGATCGGCCACCCGAACCACGGTGCCGAGGCCCACCACGGCATCCGGCACCGTTTTCCGGATTGCAACGGCGGAGTCTGCTCCCGCCGCGGTGCGCAAGGTGATCTCCAGAGTGCGCACGCCGCCGGCCACCAGCGCGCGCGCCAGCGGGACGGCATCCTGCACCCGCTCGATGGTGAGCACTGCCACCAGCCTCGCGGCGCGCAGCAGGTCGAAGGTCGGCATGGCTGTCTCGGTCATGCCGAAGTCCCATGCATGAGAGTCTGCATCGCAGCGCGCGGAATGATCGCGCCACGATGCTGGACCACAAGCCCCGCGAGGCGATGGCCGGCCAAGGCTGCCGCTTCGGGCAACGCGCCATTCCCACGTGCAGCGAGATAGGCAGCGGCGAAGCTGTCGCCGGCGGCTGTGGTGTCCACCACAGCAAAGACGGGCGGTGCCTCGACCATGATTTCCTCGCCTGATGCTATGACGCGGCACGCCGGCTGGGCCAATTTTATCACGAACTCGCCGACCTCGGAGTCGCTGAGGCGGACACTGATCCGCTCGGGTTCGGCCGAGCCGAACAGCAGGTCGTGATCTTCCACGCTGGCGAAGACGATGTCCGCATGGGCGAAGGCGCGCGAGAACGCCATGCGGGCGGCGTTGATGTCCGGCCAGCCGCGGGGACGGAAATTGGTATCGAACGCAACCTTCGTCCCACCGCGGCGGGCGCGCTGTAAGATCGCAAAGAGACGGTCACGGCTGAGGGCGTCGAACAGCGACAGCGTGATGCCGGAGAGATAGATCAACCCGGCCCGGCACAAAGCTCCCTCGACGGATGCGGTGTCGGGCGATGAGAGCAGTTGGCGCACCGGCGCGCTGTCTCGCCAATACAGGAAATTCCGCTCGCCACCGGCATCGGTGCGGATCATGTAAAGCCCCGGGAGGCGTTTTGGCACCCGTATGACTGTTTGGGTGCCGATGCCCTCGCCTTGCCAGGCCGCCAGCATGGCGTCGCTGAGCGGATCGTCTCCCAATGCCGTCACATACTGCACCTTCATGCCGAGGCGGGCCATATAGAGGGCGGTGTTCAGTGTGTCCCCGCCGAAGCCACGAGAAATACTGCCGTCGGGGTGCTCCGACAGCTCGATCATGCACTCGCCCAGGCAGGCCACATTCCGGTTCATGCTGCGTTAAACGACGCCTCCCCACCGCTTGCAAGAGACTGCATGCGACAGGCCGCCTGCCCGCGCGAATTCGAATACCGAAGGTGCCTGGCCGCACCGGCGCCAACGATGCAGCATTGGCCTACGATAAACCGAACACTCGGAGTGCCAACCATGACCGATTTTCCCGATCCCGCACGCTATGCCGCCACTTCGTATCGTCGTTGCGGCCGCAGCGGGTTGACGCTGCCGCCGATCTCGCTGGGGCTGTGGCAGAATTTCGGCGGGGTTAACGATTTCGAGACCGTCCGCGCGATCCTGCGTCGCGCCTTCGATCGTGGCGTGACGCATTTCGATCTGGCCAACAATTACGGCCCGCCGCCCGGCTCGGCGGAAGAAGGCTTTGGCCGCTTAATGGCGCAGGACCTCGCGCCGTATCGAAACGAGCTGATCATCTCTAGCAAGGCCGGCTACACGATGTGGCCCGGCCCCTACGGCGACCACGGTTCGCGTAAGTATCTCGTCTCCAGCCTCGATCAGAGCCTTGTTCGCATGGGTCT
>JAYTHH010000247.1:0-13768 GCA_043732745.1 Rhodospirillales bacterium | reverse complement strand
AGTTCGTCAGCTGCACCTGCAGGCGTGGCGCCTTGTCGGTGGACGGACGCTGCCACAGGCCATCGTTGGACACCGTGTTGGAACTCACCCGCGCCGGCGGCATGTCGGTGGAATGCAGGCTGGAGCTGTGGGCGCTGTCGATGGCACCTTCCAGGATCTGCGCCCAGTTCGTCGGCACCATCATTTTCACGATGCTGACTTTTGTGCTTGCCGTGGGTGCGAACGCCGGGGCCTGGAATTCCGGCATCTCGGCTGCGGGCCCCATATAGACCCATACGAAGCCGCCGGCCTCCCGGGTGGGGTAGGCGATATGTTTGACCTTTTCGGTCATGCGGCTTTCCGGCGGCTCGGACGCCATTTCGACCACATTGCCGTCCACGTCCACCTTCCAGCCGTGATACAGGCACCGCAGGCCGCACTCCTCGTTGCGGCCGAACACCAGAGAGGCGCGGCGGTGCGGGCAGAACTCGCCGACGATGCCGAGCCTGCCATCGGTGTCGCGGAATGCCACCAGGTCCTCGCCGAGCAGTTTCACACGAACCGGCGTGCCATCTGGCTCGCGCACTTCCTCGCTCATGCAGGCTGGCAGCCAATGGCGGCGCATCAACTGGCCCATGGCGGCCTCGCCTTCGACGCGGCAGAGCAGGTTGTTTTCGGCATCGGTCAGCATGGGTTTCTCCCGTGTCTGGAATTGCTTAGGTTCCGAATGTATATGTGGGACGGGGATCGCCTGTCGAGTTGAAACACTGTCAGAAATTGGTGCGGTGCAGCAAGATGCATGGGTTGAAGCGGGATGTTGGAACACGGTATTCCCTTCGCGGACGAATGAATTCAGGAAACGCCGATGAGCCTCTCGCCGACCATTACCTTGGCGCCCTTGCGTGTCCGCCGTGCGGAACCGGCGGCTGATGGCATTCAGTTGTTCGAACTGGTGCGCGACGATGGTGGGCCGCTGGCCGGCTTCACCTCCGGGGCGCATCTGCAGGTCCGGGTGCCAAACGGTTCGATGCGCCGTTACTCGGTGGCGAGCGATCCCGCCGAAACGGCGCTCTACCAGATCGCCGTCAAGCGCGAGGACCACGGCACCGGCGGGTCGCGCGCGCTGGTGGACGGCGTCAAGGTGGGGGACACGCTGGACGTTTCGGCGCCGCAGAACGATTTCGCGCTGGCGCCCACCGCACCGAGCTATCTGCTGATTGCCGGCGGCATCGGCATCACGCCGATGATGTCGATGGCGCGGCATCTGCTGTCCAGCGGCGGCAAGCCTTTTAAGCTTTTCTACCTTGGCCGCACGCCGGCGCAGATGGCGTTTTACGATGAGTTGTCCGGTCCCGATTTCCGGGGTCGTTTGGTGATGCATTGCGATGAAGGCGATCCGGCACGGTCGTATGATCTCTGGCCGGTGCTGGAGAAATTCAAAGGCACGCATCTGTATTGCTGTGGTCCGCGCAGCCTGATGGAGGCTGTGCGCGACATGACCGGCCACTGGCCCACATCCGCCGTCCACTTCGAGGATTTCGGCGCGCGACAGGCGCCGCTTCCCACCGACACCGCGTTCACCGTGCGCCTTGTTCGCACCGGCACGACCCATATCATCCCCCCCGGCGCCTCCATTCTGGAAACCCTGCGTGATGCTGGCCTGTCCGTCACTGCGTCCTGCGAAAGCGGCAGTTGCGGCACCTGCGAGGTCGGCCTGCTTCAAGGCGTGGCGGATCATCGCGACATTGTTCTGACCGAGCGCGAAAAACCTCACAAAATCATGGTGTGCGTCAGCCGCGCGCTCACGCCCGAACTGGTGCTGGACCTGTGACGCGCCCGATCCGTCCCCGCTCTATACGTTTGGGCGTGGCGGGGCTGGGCCGCGGCTTCATGCTGATGCTGCCGACGTTGTCGCGCCATCCGCTCGTCACGCTGGTGGCCGCCGCCGATCCACGGCCGGAGGCGCGGGCCAAATTCGCCGCCGATTTTGGGGCGCAGACCTATAACAGCGTGGACGCGCTGTGTGCTGATCCCACGGTCGAGGCGGTCTACATCGCCACCCCGCACCAGTTCCACGTGGAGAACGTGCGCAGCGCCGCGCGACACGGCAAGCATGTGATGGTCGAGAAGCCGATGGCGCTGAACCTCGCCGATTGCCGGGCGATGATCGACGCCGCCGCCGAGGCGCACATTCATCTGCTGGTCGGCCACAGCCACAGCTACGACGCACCCTATCTCGCGACGCGCGCGCTGATCGAGGGTGGTGCATTCGGCGCCGTGCGCATGATCACCGCCACCAACTTCACCGATTTCCTGTATCGCCCGCGCCGGCCGGAGGAGCTGGACACCGCCCAGGGTGGCGGCGTGGTGTTCAGCCAGGGCGCGCATCAGATCGACATCGTGCGCCTGCTCGGCGGCGGCCTCGCCCGCAGCATCCGCGCCGCCACAGGGCGCTGGGACGCCAAGCGCCCCACCGAAGGCGCCTACAACGCGTTCGTCGATTTCGAAGACGGCGTGTCCGCCACGCTCACCTACAACGGCACCGCGCATTTCGACACCGACGAGTTCTGCGACTGGACCGGCGAACTCGGCCAGCCCCGCGATCCCGCGCTGTATGGCACTGCCCGCGCGGCCCTGCGGCGGATCGCCTCGCCGGAGGAGGAGGCGGCGCTGAAGAACACCCGCGCCTACGGGCTGGCGCCGATGCCGGCCCAGGCGCCGGCGTCGCACAACCATTTTGGACTGGTCATCGCGTCCTGCGAACGCGCCGACCTGCGGCCGCTCCCGCGAGGCGTGATGATCTATGCCGACGAGGAGCGCCGGTTGCACCCGCTGCCTGCGCCGGCAGTACCGCGCACCGAGGTGATCGACGAACTGCACGACGCCGTGGTGCACGACATGGCGCCGCTGCACAGCGGCGCCTGGGGGATGGCCACCGTGGAAATATGCCTGGCCGTTCTGCAATCGGCACAGGAGGGCCGCGAGATCGCGCTGCATCATCAGGCGGCGGTGCCCAAGGTTCGGTAGGTTGCGGTTCGGCGGCTCGGTGCAATATCGGGCTGATGCGAACAAATTCTCAGGCTTCTCGCCCATGACCGCCGTTATTATCGGCGCCACCGGCGGCATCGGCGCTGCGCTGGCAGATGCGATCGAGGCGGGCGGTCTCCATGCGAACGTGATCCGGCTCGGTCGCAGCAGCGCGCCGCCACTCGATCTGCTGTCGGAGCAGAGTATCGCCGCCACAGCGGAAGCCTGCGGCACCGGTTTGACGCTGGTGATCGACGCCACCGGCTTTCTGCACGGTGATGGCTTCATGCCCGAGCGCAGCTGGAAGCAACTCGACCCCGCCCATATGGCGCACGCCTTCGCGGTCAACGCGACCGGGCCGGCCCTGCTGATGAAACACTTCTTGCCCTGCCTTTCCCGCGACCGGCGCGCGGTGTTTGCCACGCTGTCCGCCCGCGTCGGCAGCATCGAAGACAATCATCTCGGCGGCTGGTATGCCTACCGGGCCTCCAAGGCCGCGCTGAACCAGTTGATGCGCACGGCCGCGATCGAGCTGCGCCGGCAGAGCCCTCAGTCGATCTGTGTGTCGGTTCATCCCGGAACCGTGGCCACCGATCTGTCAGCGCCATTTGCCAAGGCCGGGCTGGAGTTGCAGGACTCAACGCTGGCCGCGTCACGCATTCTCGCGGTGCTGGATGGATTGATGCCGGAACAGAATGGTGGGTTCTTCGATCATCACGGCGTGCCGATTCCGTTCTGATCGACAAAGACCCTCGCCGCAGTCAACTCCGCCGGCCCAAAACCCAGATGATGGCGGTGCGCCGTCTCGATCGAGGTCCGCAGTATCGCAAGCCCGACTTCCAACGAGTGCTGCGCGCGGACGAGCGCCTGACCATTGTCGGACAGCGTCTGCCACAGTGATCCATCTTCGTGCAGCCGAACGCAGGCCGCCGCGAAAGCCTCGGCGACGTCGGCCAATACCACATTCTCACCATCGCGCAGGTCCATTCCCTCCGCACCGCAGGCGGTCGACACCACCGGCACGCCATAGGACATCGCAGCCGAGATTTTTCCTTTCGTGCCAGCGCCGACACGAAGACTGCAGGCGAACACGCGCGCAGTGTCGAACACCGTGCGCAGGTCGTCGATCTGTCCGGTGACGACGACATGGGGACCGGCCAGCGCCAACACCTCCGCGGTCGGATTGGCGCCGGCGATGATGAAGTGGGCATCTGGAAGCTGGCGATGGATTAGCGGCAGCACGTCACGCACAAAAAACATCACCGCATCCACATTCGGTGCGTGGCCGTAGCCGCCGAGAAAGCAGAAATCTTGCCTTGCGTGAAATCCCACCTGCGTTCCGTGCAGCGGGAACATGAAGGGCCAGACGACAACCGGCGCATCCGGCACGGCATTCGACAGCAGATCTCGTTCGAAGGTGGAGTGGGTGATGGTGCAGTCAACCGCATCGACCAGCCCAAGCTCCTTCGATCGCAGCGTCGCGGCCGCCGCAAGCTCAGACGCATCGCCGCTCAGTTGGGCCTGGCGCTCCAGACGGAGATGATGCAGGTCCATCGTGTGGAACAGCACTGGCGCCTGCGGTGCCAAATTGCGGACCAGGCCGAGAACCTGCTCCAGCACCGTGACGCGAAACACCATGATGGCGTCGAACTGTCTGCCGTGACGGCGCAGATAGGTCTCCAGATCTGGCTCATAGGGGGCATAGGCCACCTCCACGCCCTCACGCATCAGATCGGTGGCGGCACCCTGCTTGAACAGGAAATTGTCCTGCGGCACGAAATGCACCTTGTAGCCCAGCTGACGGAACAGCCGCAGCGTGAGCTTGGTGGTCACCGATCCTGCGTCCTGCGAGGGAGTTGGCAGATTGGCGTCGATCACCAGCACGCGCATACAGACCTGGCGCTCGCGCTCCAGATGCGGCGCCTGACCGTTCGGCCGGTGCGTGGCCAGGCGATGGCGCCAGCGCAGGAACAGCTTGCGGGCATTGACCACCTGATACGCCTTCACACCGTGCGCGGTATCGGTGCCCGATGTCACGCCCTCGTCGTGGATCACGCGGGACTGCGGCTGGAACCACACCTCGCGCCCGGCCTCGCGCACCCGCATGGCCAGGTCGGCATCCTCGCAATAGGCCGGCGCGAAATGCGCATCGAAGCCACCCAGGGAGCGAAACAGCGCCGTCGGCATCATGATTGAGCAGCCGCTGACGTAATCGACCTCGCGCGCAAAATTATGGCGCGGATGATTTGGGTCGCTGTCGCGCCCATCGTTCCAGCATGAGGCGTCGCGCCAGATGATGCAGCCGGCCTCCTGAAGCCTTCCGTCGGGGTACAGCGTTTTCGAGCCGACCAGCCCGGCCCAGGGAAACAGTTGGAAGCTGTCCACCAGAGCATCAAGCCAGTGTTCTACCACGCGGGTGTCGTTATTGAGGAACACCACGAATTCCCCCCGCGCCCGCCCGGCGCCGGCGTTGCAGCTGGCGATGAAGCCCTGGTTGTCGGGCTGGTGCAGCAGCGCGATGTGGCGAAGTGCGGACAGGTGCACGGCGCTGCCATCGGTCGAGGCGTCATCGACGATGATGATTTCGAAGGGGGTTTTCGTTGCGTGCGACCACAGGCTGTCTAGGCAGCTCAGCGTATGGCCCAACTGGCCGAACACCGGGATGACGATCGACACCAGTGGCGTGTCCGACACGAGCGGCGAAGGCGCCTCGTTCAATGCAGCCACGGCGTCTGCATACGCCGGCTGGTCAGACCGAAGCGCGTGGCGTTCGCAGAAGGCCGCACCGCGATCGGCCTCCAGCAGCACGGCGTCATCGACCCGCAGATCGTAGAGCCCTCTTTCGCTGTCACGATCCTCCGCCAGTTTCCAGGGGTGCGCCGTACTGGGCGAAGGCGCGGTCTCGGATGCCGCCTGTGGCACCGCCAGCCGCGCCCGTAGGTGGACGATCTCGCGGTGCTGGGCAAACAGTTTCGCATCCAACACCAGAATCCGTTCGGTCAATGCCACCTCACGCGTATGCGCCGCTTCGGGCCAGGCCGACCCGGGCGGCGGTAAAGCGGTGCGCGGATCACGCGTCCAAACGTGCAAGTTCATAGTCCAGCACGGATTTAAGAGTGGCCTCGATACCGAACTGTGGCGCCCAACCGGTGCGCTGTTTCAATCTTTCGCAGTTCCCGAGGATGCAGGGCTCGTCGGATGGGCGAAGCAAGGCAGGGTCCACCGTGGCCGCCAGCCTTGTTCCGGCGAGGTCTTCGAACATCGGGATCAGGTCGCCGATGCGATGGGCCGCATCGGCGGATATATTGTAGGCCTCGCCTGGCTCGCCGAATTCGGCAAGGAGAATCAGTGCCTCCACGAGATCGCGGACATCGATAATCGCACGCCTGCTGCCGATATTACCCACGCGCAAAAGTGGGTCCGCGCCGCGCATGATACATGCCACCCGCGCCGCGAAGTCGCTGACCACGTCGGCACGTTTGCGGGGGCCGGTGCAGTTGAAGATGCGGGCGCGGATGCTTCGGATGCCGTGGTTGAGGAAGCACTGATAGGCGAACAGATCCTGCCCCACCTTGCACACGCCATACGGATGCATCGGCAACTGCGCCACATCCTCGCGCACCGGGGCAAGGCTCGCCGCCAGGCTTGCGCCATATTGGGCGGAGGAACATGCCACCACCACCATCGGATCATAGCCGGGCGCGGTGGCGCGAAGATGCTTGATCGCCTCAAAGACGTTGACAGTGCCTTGCACGTTGGTCTCGAACGTCGCCCACGGAGAAGTCCAGGACACTGTCGGCAGGCTTTGCGCGGCCAGATGATAGATCACTTCGGGGCGGGTACGATCGATCATCTCGCGCACCGCGTGGGCGTCCCGAACGTCCAGATTCTGAAGTTGAAAGTGCGGCTCCAGCTCGACTAGGTCGATCGTTGGAAGGTGATACGTGCCGAGCACGTCCGTCTCGCCTCTGGCCTCGAGTATTTCAAGCAGATGCGAGCCGATCATGCCTGCGGCGCCGGTGATAAGAATACGCGCCATTACCTATTTTTCCTGCGCCGATAGATCGTTACTTAAGGGGAATACCTGGTGTCAGGGCCGCACTAGAGGGGGCTATTGGCAGGAGTGTCGACCTTGTGAAATCACCTAGTTCGACCGGCACGATCGAGGCGCGTTTGATGCAGGCAGCAGCGGATGCAGCCGGATTGCACGCGGCACTAGATGCGCTGCGCCGCCGGCGCATCGTCCAGCCCCAGGATGCGGCACCGCTCGACCGGCTGGCCGCCATGCTGTCCGCCTGTGGCAGAGCGCAGCCTGGCACAGTAAAGTTCGAAATGGAGGTTGCGCACGAGGCGTTCCTGCGCCGGTTCGGCCACGTGTCACTTCCGCTGCCACTGATCTCACCACAGACCAGCCTGGTGCTGCTGGGACGGGACTGCGCGGCCATAGCAGAGGCGGTGGCGGCACTGGCATCGCTGCTGCCGGGCCAACCGATCGAACTTGTGGTGGCCGATGTCGGCGCCGATCCGCAGACCCGCCTGCTGGCGGCCCATGTGCGAAATCTGGCCGTGATCCATGCCAGTGGTGAAGCCGCTGCCAGCAATCTTGCGGTCAGCGTCTCGCGGGCGCCGATGCTGGCGCTGCTCGAAGGGGCGCCCTACGGCATCACGCGCTGGCCCGATCAAGGCACCGCATGGATCGGGGCCGCCGGCAGTCGGCGTCTGGCGCAGTTCGGCATAAGGCTGCCGGCAGCGCCGGTCTTCGACCCGATGGTATCGCTTGCGGTGACACGCTTCGGCTGGAGCGGCGCCGATGGTCTCGATTCAGCCCTTGAAGATGGCGGTGGGTTGGAGATTGCAGATCTGGCCCTGAAACTCGACCGGCTTGGATTTCGCCTGATGTCGTGTGCCAACCTTGAAGACGCCGCCCCGCCGCCCGACCCGGCGCGGCACTGGGATCGCATGGCACGCTTCCGCGCAAGATGGGGCAACCCACGCACCCAGGGAGCAACCGCATGAGCCGGCTCTCAGTGCATCTCAGCCTGCCCGGCGAAAGCTTCGTCTCGCAGGCCGAGTTCGATGCCTTTCGCAGTCGCACGCAGGATGATCTGGACGCGCGCTATGCCTATGAACGCGCGCTGACCGCCGAAGAACTGGCCTGCCGCCCCGGCACCTGTGGCGCCTGCCTGGCGCCCACCTCGTTCCACACCGCGGCCATGCCGCTGGACTGGCGCGACGGCCAGGTCTGCGGGTGCCCGGACCGCCTGGGCCAGCGCGCCAGGGCATTGCTGCATCTGCTGCAATCCGATACCGGGCTGGATGTGTGGTCGCGGATCATGCTGCTGGGCCCGCGCTCCCCGCTCGACCGCCGCCTGGCGCCGGAGCGCACGCTTGCGCTCGCGGCGCCTGTGCGCCACGCGCGGCTGGTGGTGGACGACGCCTTCGCCCATCGCCTGGACGCGGCGGACCAGGCGTTCAGCCACGTGATCTCGTGGGACTATCTCCAACGCGTGCCGCCGATCGAGGCACTGCTCCGCGAGACGCGCCGGGTGCTGTCACCCGGCGGCGTCTTCGCGTTCACGCTGCCGTTTCACTATCGCGCCGGCGCCACCGTCTCCCGGTTGAGCCATCTGCCCCGCCGCCACGGCCTGCTGCCGGCCGAGTTCGGCGGCGACGTTCACGATATCGGCTGGGACATCCTGAACCACCTGCGCCACGCCGGGTTTGTGCGGGCCAGGGCGCATCACACCTGGTCCGACGAACTGGGATATCTCGGTGCCTTCAACCTTCTTTTCACCGCCGAAGCGTGAGCGGGGAATTCGCGGTACGCTCCGTTTTATCGCTCGCCACCATTGATACGACCCCGTAGCCTGCACCAATTGCCCCGCCGAAAGAGCGGGGGGCACAAACGGGGAGACGACCACCATGCGCAAAATCGTTGCGTCTTTGGCTTGCGTGCTGGCTTCGACGATGTTGCTGGCAGCCCTTCCCGCCACAGCACAGACCAAGCATTTCAGTTTCGGCTACGACCAGCCGCACACCACCGGTTACGGCGTGGCGGCTGATCTGTTCAACGCAAAGCTGTCCGAGCTGAGCCGCGGCACCATGGTCACCGATCAGTTCCCCGGCGCCCAGCTCGGGCAAGAGCCGCAGATGCTGCAAAAGATCCGCACCGGCGATATCGACTTCATCATCACCTCTACCGCCAATTCAGCCACGGTCGAGCCGCAGTCAGGCATCCTCTCGGTACACTACATCTTCAAATCAGAAGCGCATCTGGTGAAGGCGCTGGCGATGCCGGAAATGACGGCCACCGTGCGGGAGATGTTCGCAACCAACGTAACCGGAGCCCGCGTTCTGGCGATGGCAACGCTTGGCCTGCGCAATCTCTACAGCAAGAAGGAGATCCGCACCCTCGCCGACATCAAGGGCCTGAAGGTGCGCGTGCAGGCCACCGCCACCGAAGACACGATCTTCCCGGCCTATGGCGCGCAGACCGTGCACATGCCGTTCGGCAACGTCTACACCTCCTTACAGACCGGCGTCGTCGATGTGGCCGAGAACTCGGTGAACGTCTATCTCGCCAACAAGCACTACGAGGTGGCACCGGTCATGTCGATGACCGAGCATGAGGCCAACAACAGCGTCATCTGGGTCAGCGACAAGGTGTGGAACAGCCTCACGCCCGAGCAGCAGGGCTGGGTGCAGGCCGCCGCCTCCGAAGTGTCCACCAAGCAGCCGGCCAAGGCTTTGGAGCTGGAGCGTGAAAGCCTGGTGCGGCTGAAGAAACTGGGCGTCAAGATCGTCGAAGACGTCAACAAGGCCCAGTTCGCCGCCGTCGCCAAACCAATGCAGGACGAGCTGGCCAAGGGCCTCGGCCCCTACGCCGTCAAGATCCTCGCCATCGCCCGCGCCGCGGAATAACCCTGTGGAGGGTCTCGTTCTGCAAAGCGACCGCCACCTCAAATGGCGATCGCTGGACTGGCTCGAACACGCGCTGATGATCGGCTGCGGCCTTTGCCTCGCAGGCTTCGCCACCGCGGTGTTCCTCGATGTTTTCACCCGTGAAATCGGCCGTCCCTGGCTTTGGCTGCAGGAGGTCACGTCGGCCTTCTTCACCTACGGCATCTTCTGCGGCACCGCCGTCGCCACCCGCAGGCAGGACCACCTGCAGCTCTCGGCCCTCACGGAGCTGATGGGCGGCAAGATCCGTGAAGGCTTCGAAACCTTCAATCGCCTGGTCGTCCTTCTCATCGGGCTCTCCATGGTGGTGTATGGCTGGAAAAACTTCCTCAGCGGCTTCAACTCGTTCCGCATGCCGTCCATGACCCCCATCGCCTATCTCTACTGGCCCATCCCCGTCTGCGGCGCGCTGGTGGTGCTGTTCAGCGCCGAACAAATCATCTGCGGCCTGAAGAACGGCTTCGTGGGCCAGCCCCGAAACGCCCAACATGGTCACTGAAAACGCCTACATCCTCGCCGCCATGACGGTGCTGTTCCTCACGCTCGGCTATCTCGGCGTGCCTGTGGCTTTCGCACTCATGGCCGGCGTCATGGTCGGCACCGCCCTCACGCCCATCAGCTTCGAGTCGATGATCGGCCAGCTCTTCAACGGCATCGACAGCGAAGCCCTGATGGCCATTCCGTTCTTCCTGCTGGTGGGAGAGCTGATGACATCGGCCAACGTCATCATCCGCATCGCCGAACTCAGCCAGACGATGGTGGGCCATATTCGCGGCGGCCTCGCCCAGGTCACCACCGTCTTCAGCATCTTCTTCTCAGGCATGTCCGGATCATCCTCGGCCGACGTTGCCGTGCTCAGCCGAACCATGGCCGGCCCGATGGCGAACGAGGGCTATTCCCCCGCCTTCGTCGCTAGCCTGATCGCGGCGGCCTCCACCATCGCAGCCCTGGTCCCTCCGTCGATCATGGCAGTGGTCTATGGCGCCATCGGCAACGTCTCCATCGCCGGCCTGTTCCTCGGCGGCATCGTGCCCGGCATGATGATCGGCGTCGGCCTGATGATCTATTGCTACCTCTTCGGCCCCGTCGGCTTCCGCCGCCCCCGCGCCTCGCTCGCCCAGTTCGGCAAAGCCGCGAAATCCGCCGCACTCCCCCTGATGATCCCCTTCATCCTGCTCGGCGGTATCCTGTCCGGCTGGTTCACCCCCACCGAGGCCGGCGTCGTCGCCATTGTCTACATCCTGGCGGTCGTCATCCCCATCCTGCGCCCCTCGCACTTCAAACACGTCCCACGCGATTTTATCCAGGCCGGCCTGATCTTCTCCCTCCCGCTGATCACCATCGCCGCCGCCTCCGCCTTCGGCTGGATCCTGGCCTACCTGCGCGGCCCCATCGTCGTTGCCGGCTGGATCGGAGACGTCGCCGGTACCGATCCCACCATGATCATGTTCCTGCTGGTGCTGGTCTTCACCATCGTGGGGGACTTCATCGAGCCCATCCCCGCCATCATCATCTTCATGCCGGTCGTCAACCAACTCACCGAAAGCGGCAACATCAACCCGGTCCACATGGGCGTCGTGCTGATCGTCACCCTCGCTTTCGGCCTCATCACCCCCCCCTACGGCCTGGCCCTGCTGATGGCCTCAAAATTCGTGGGCGTTAGATTCGGCACTGCACTGAAAGCCTCAGTCCCCATCTACGCGATCTTCTTTGCCACCATCGCCTTTACCATCTTCTTCCCCAGCGCCATCCTCTTCCTGCCAAAGATGATGTTCCCGGAGTCAGTGGGCTGCTTCAAGTCCGCCACGGGGTATATCTGTCCCTAATGGCGCCGCATCGGGCGACAGGCTCCGGATGGACAGGCCAACCCAGAAGCCCTTCACCCCGCCGCCGCGCGATCATTTGTTTGTGATCGCCATCCCCCTCACTTGCGCAACCGTTGCATGATTTCATACCGTCACCGAAGTTTGTGGTAGGACCAAAAGCAAAATCGCCGCATCACCCAGGCACGGTTGTACTCCCAAACATCTGCCGGCTCTCATTCCATCGGCCATACCAAGTCCCCTTTGCTGCGAAGTCCGGCGCCGAACGCGGTCAACAAAAAGGGCAAAGAATGTACAAGAGATTTTTCGCCGTGGCGATCGCGGCCGCAACCCTCGGTTCCATGGCCCCCAAGGCCCACGCCGACACGTTCGATTTCGCGTTCGCCACCCACGGCGTCTCCGGATCGGTCAACCTGACCTATGGCACTGCCACAGACACGCGATATGCGAACGCTTTTGTGGTCACCGGCATCAGCGGCACGTTCTCGGACCAGAACATAGGCATCTCGAACGTGCCGATCGGCCTGCTGATCCCACGCAACTTCGCCACGCCCGAGCCGACCAACCTGCTGGCGCCCAACAGCTTCAGCCGGTTTGCCGTAGCATCCGGCCTGCCGGCCGACAATCATGGCTTCCTGTCCTACGACAACCTGATCTGGCCCGCCGGATCGTCACCCACCGCCACCGACTACCAAGCGCACGGAGGATTCCTTGATATCTACGGGCTCCTGTTCAGCATCGGCAACAACCAGGTGGTGAACTTCTGGAGCAACGGCGATCACGGCAAAGGGGCGGATTACGGCGTGGCGGTCGCCACATCGCAAGCGTCGCTGGATTATGTGGGCGGCGGTGTCGCGGTGCCGGAGCCTGCTTCGATGGCACTCCTTAGCATCGGGCTCGGTTTGCTCGGAGTAATCCGCCGCCGAGCCTGAAGCGCCAGATCGTCAAGAGAACCAGACGCAAAATATTGTTAAACCGGAACATTAAATTCGCAGGTCTTCCCCAAACCCCTCAGCCTTTTGCCAAACACCGCCGTCCAAACCCCTGCCGCCGAGCCGCAATCAAAACCCCCTGCGGCAGGGGGATCCGCCCAAAATCAAGATCTGGCCGAACCCGCGCCCCGCGCGACCGTCCCGAGCGCACCCCAACGCCATCCGCCACCGCAACCGTCGCCGGATCGCATACCCCAGGAATCTCCACCCCAAGCATCCGACAAACCGGCCCTAAAATCCGCCGCGCCTGCGCCACATCCCGCAACAACGCCACCATCTCAGGCTCCGCCAAAACCGTCCGCAACTGCCCCGCATACCCGGCCGCCTCATAGGGCATCACCCCCATCAACCACCCGAACCGCACCGGCAACCGCCCTCGATCCAAAGCCCTCGCCAACCGAACCCCGCCACCGCCAGTCGCACCACCAGCCTGGCTGGCCGCGTTGGCCGCGGCGGACCGAACCCAACCCCCTCGATACCGCCCAGCCTGCACCCGCGCCACCAGCTCCAGAAACAACCCTTCTGCCCGCCGAACGCGCGTCCAAACCAACACAATCATCGCCGGAGTCATCACCCCCCGCGCAATGCTGGCTGCCACCGCCCGACACAAGGCCGCGCAGGTCAACGCAAAACGCTCGGAAGGGGAGGGGCAAAAAATCACCCACCAGTGAACACCACATCCACTGACCGATTGCAACAAAAAAGTCACTATACCTAACGTGGGATGGGTAAGCGGAGCGCCACCCATCAATCCCAACCCACCCCACCCACCAGCAACCCGACCTCCGCTCAGCAATCACGACCGGGCGGAGCAAGCTCTGAATTCAGCCGCTACGGCCAAGGCGTGCGAGCGCAAGCTGCCGCAGCTGGCCCCTGAGAACCTTGCCATTCGCATTGCGAGGCAGAACGGCGGGCTGCAGGAAAGCAACCGGACGCAAAGGGCCAAGTTCTGCGGTTGCAGCCGCAAGGGCCGCCAGGTCAACCGGA
>JAYTHH010000246.1:0-13830 GCA_043732745.1 Rhodospirillales bacterium | reverse complement strand
CCGACTATGATCTGCCAGGGGTGGCCCATCAGGTCGGCGTCGGCGAATTTGGCACCTGCCCGGTCCTCGCGGTCGTCATAGAGCGCCTCGCCCTTGAGGGCGCCGTAGGCCGCTTCGCATAGCGCATCGCAGGCGGCGTCACCCACTTTTAGATTGAGGATAACGGCCTTGAACGGCGCCACGCTATCCGGCCAGATGATGCCGGCTTCGTCGTGATGCGCCTCGATCAGTGCACCGACAAGGCGTGAAATGCCGACGCCGTAGCTGCCCATGTGAGGGACGACCGACGCGCCGTCGCGGCCGGCAACGGTAAGGCCCATCGGCTCGGAATATTTGGTGCCGAAATAGAAGATGTGGCCGACTTCGATACCGCGGCCCTCGCGCTGGTTCTCGACCTTGGACCAGACCGGTTGGTCATGCTTTTCGTCGGTAGCGGCGTAGTGGTGGGTGACTTCGTTGAAGAAGCGTTCCAGATCGGCGGGGGAATTGTGGTCCACCGCTTCCTTGGTGAAATCCATGTCGTCATAGACCGCATCGTAGAAGACCTGGCTTTCGCCGGTGGGGGCCAGGATGATGAATTCGTGGCTGAGATCGCCGCCGATCGGGCCGGTGTCAGCGACCATGGGGATGGCTTTGACGCCCAGGCGCTGGAAGGTGCGCATGTAGGCGAGCATCATTTTGCGGTAGCTAACGACGGCGCCTTCGTAGTCAAGGTCGAAGGAGTAGGCGTCCTTCATGAGGAATTCGCGGCCGCGCATAACGCCGAAGCGCGGGCGCATCTCGTCGCGGAACTTCCATTGGATGTGGAACAGGATCTGCGGCAGGTCACGGTAGGATTTGACGGATTGGCGGACGATGTCGGTGAGCATTTCCTCATTGGTGGGGCCGTAGAGGAGTTCGCGGCCGTGGCGATCGGCCAGGCGGAGCATTTCGGGGCCGTAGGCTTCGTAGCGTCCGGATTGCTTCCAGAGTTCGGCGGATTGGATGGTGGGCATCAGCATGGCCTGCGCGCCGACCGCCTCCTGTTCCTCGGCCACGATTCGGGCGATGTTCTGGAGCACTTTCCAACCAGCGGGGAGCCAGGCGTAGATGCCGGAGGCGGTCTGGCTGACGAGGCCGGCGCGCAGCATCAGCCGGTGGGACGCGATCTGCGCCTCGGCCGGGTTTTCCTTCATGGTGGGGATGAGGCTGCGGGACAGGCGCATGAAGCGGATCCAGTGCGGTCGGGAAGGGGCGAGAGGGCGGACCCTAAAGGAGGTTTTCGTCAATGGAAACCGAGCGGCCACCCCAGACATGCGATCTGGCAGTCGGGAAGGCTGCAGACCCTTGCTGTGATGACAACATTCCGCCACGCAGATGTAACGTGATCCGGACGGCGCGAACGTTTGGTGCGTCGCAGCATCTTTACAAGACAGAATCTGCTGTATTTATGCCCGATTTCGAATGAAGACACGTGACAAGCATCGACTGACGTATTAACAAAAAGAGGCCCGCATGCCTCTAGGCACCGCGGGCCAAGTTTAGGGAGGAAACGCCAGTCACACGGCGGGCAGAAGGAAAGTCCTTCGCCTAAGGTGAAGATTGAGCCACGAAATTCGCGCCGTCTACTTGAAAGCGACGCGGAAAAACGAATAAATGGCGCAAAGAAACAGTCTTTGCGCCATTTTTTTGCAGCTTTCGCCTAGTTCAAACGCAGTTGATTAGAAGTCGGGCATTGCCAACCAGCCGGTCCGAAAACTGACCCAACCTGACGCCTGAATGCCCATAAAAATCGCCCAAACTACGATAGAGATCATCGTGGTCCAGAGGATCTTACGGCCGAT
The DNA here is from genome assembly GCA_043732745.1 of Rhodospirillales bacterium. Lineage (GTDB taxonomy): Bacteria > Pseudomonadota > Alphaproteobacteria > Acetobacterales > Acetobacteraceae > CAIQQQ01. Next base: position 12,007 of record JAYTHH010000246.1, on the reverse strand, counting down.
ACGCGGCTGCTCCGGCGCGCCACGCCAACCGGTGGTCTGGTCTGGGTCGGCCACCGGGCGGGTACCGATTGGCAACACCGCAAAAAGCACCGTCCACCACACGATCACATACAGCACGATCGCGGTGAACCAGTTGATTCCGAGCATGGCGATGCGCCCTCAGATCCGCATGAGGTGTACATCCACCATCGGCCGCTTGGCCAGACGCTTGCCGAGCGCACGGCGAAGGACCGCCTTGGTGGCGTCCAGCATGGCTGCGTCGTCGCGCCGGATCGGGGCGGGAACGTCGTTGAGACCTGAGACGAGTTCACGGCTGACGCGATCCATCTCCGGATCCTCCGGCTCGAACAGGCCGGGGGCACTGATCTTGGGCTGGCCGCGCACCTGGCCTTGGGCGTCTACCACAACCGAAGCGATCACCACGCCATTGAACAGCATCCGGCGGCGGGCACCCATCACGCCGCCTTGCAGCGGCACGAGACGCGTGCCGTCCAGCACGAGCTTGCCGACGGGGGCGGAGTCGATCACTTCGGGCACACCTGGATACAGGCTGAGGATGTCGCCATCCTCCATCAGGATCGGCGTTACCTGCAGTTCCTGCGCAAGGGCAGCATGGGCCGAAAGATGGCGCCACTCACCGTGCACCGGAACCGAATATTTCGGGCGGATCAGCGCGTAAAGGCGCTTCAGTTCATCGCGCGCGGGATGGCCGGATACGTGGGTGAGATGGTCCTTGTCGGTGATGAGCGTCACGCCGCGGCGAACGAGATTGTCCTGCACGGTGCCGATGGCGCGCTCGTTGCCCGGGATCATGCGGCTGGAGAACACCACGGTGTCCCCTTCCCCCAATTCGATGCGCGGATGCTGGTCGGCGGCGATGCGGGCGAGAGCCGAACGCGGCTCGCCCTGGCTGCCAGTGCAGATCATCAGGAGGTTGTCGTCCGGGATATCCTGGGCGTCGTCCTCGCTGGCAAACGGCGGGATGCCTTTGAGGTAGCCGCATTCGCGGGCGGAGGCATCGATGTTGCGCAAACTGCGGCCGACGAGGGCCACGCTCCGGCCGCAATCCAGTGCCGCAAGGGCAATTGATTCGAAACGCGCGACGTTGGAGGCGAAGCAGGTGACGGCGACGCGGCCCTTGAGGCCTTTGATGAGATCGGCCAGCGACCGGCGCACATCGCCTTCCGAGCCCGATTCACCGTCGACCATCGCGTTGGTGCTGTCGCATACCATCGCCAGCACACCCTCGTCACCCAGCGCGCGCAAGGCGGCTTCGTCGGCGCGCGGGCCGATCAGCGGCTCGGCGTCGAATTTCCAGTCGCCGGTATGGAACACGATGCCGGCCTTGGTGCGGATCACCAGCGCCTGGCTCTCGGGGATCGAGTGCGCCATCTGCATGAACTGCAGGCCGAACGGGCCGATCTCGAACGAGCCGCCGGGCTTGATCGTGTGGATCTTGACCTCGTTCTGCAGCCCGACCTCACCGAGTTTTCTCCGCAGGACCGAGGCCGCGAACGGCGTGGCCCAGATCGGGCAGCGCATCTGGCGCCAGAGATGGGCGACGGCACCGACATGGTCCTCATGGGCATGAGTAATCACCAAGCCAAGAAGCTTGTCCCGACGCTCGGCGATGAAGGCCGGGTCCGGCATCATCACTTCCACTTCCGGATGCGCCGCGCCGCCGAAGCCGATGCCGCAGTCGATCGCCAGATACTGACCGCCCGACCGGTATAGGTTCAGGTTCATTCCAATCTCACCCGTCCCGCCCAAAGGCAGGAAGGACAGATCACCGCTGATAGCGTTCATCATTTACTTTCACATGCAGCCCCTACGGAGCCGCGCCCATCAAAATGCGGCCCATATGGGGACCGCGGCCATCGTTCGCAGAAATTGGCGTCCATATTCAAATTGGCCCCGAGGACAAGACGATCGAAAATCAATCGCTGTCCGTCAGGCGACCTCGTTCTTTGCTTAATGTGGGTGCGGGGTTGCGCAACGCCAACAGGCGAAGACCATCCAGGGTGAGATCGGGATCGATCTTCTCGATCACCGTGGTGCCTTCGGCCATCAGCGGCGCCAGACCACCGGTCGCGATCACCTTGAGATGCTCTCCATACTCTGCCTGGATGCGGGCGACCAGCCCTTCGATTAGCCCAACATAGCCCCAGTAGATACCGGACTGCATGGCAGGCACCGTGGAACGCCCGATCACCGCCTGCGGACGGCCGATGCCGATGCGTGGCAGGCGGGCGGCGGCTTTATGAAGCGCCTCGATCGATAGGTTGATGCCGGGGGCGATGATGCCACCGAGGTAGGCGCCATCGGCGCCCACCACGTCGAAGGTTGTGGCGGTGCCAAAATCGATCACCACCAACGGGCCGCCATAGGCCTGGTGGGCGGCGAGCGAGTTCAAAAGCCGGTCCGCACCAACCTCATCCGGATTGTCGATGCGGATCTCGAAACCCCAATCAAGCCGGGCACGGGCGACCAACGGCTCGGTGTCGAACCATTCACGGCATAGGCGACGCAGGTGATAAAGCGCCGCCGGCACCACGGTGCCGATCACGGTGCGATGGATCTGCTCGCGTTTCAGGCCCACCAGATTGAACAGGCTGAGCAGCCAGACCGCGTATTCATCGGACGTGCGCTGGTCGTCCGTGGCGATGCGCCAGGTGCCGACCCAACTGTCCCCGTCATGCACGGCGAAGACGATGTTGGTGTTCCCGGCGTCCACCACCATTAGCATGCGCTGGTCTCCCAAAATCCCGGCGTCGGCCATATTTCGCCGGTGGAGAAAGCCTGCACACGGCCATCGGTGTCCAGCAAGAGGCTGCCGTCTTCACCGAGGCCAGCGAAGCGCCCCGCGATCAGCCGGTCCTGCTGGCGCAAGGTCATCGCATTGCCCGGGGGCAGCGCGTGCGCCAGCCAGGCGGCGCGGATCGGCCCCCAGCCCTGGCTTTTGCGGAGATCCCGCAAGGCTGTGATCCGGGCCAGAACGGCACCGCCAAGCAGCTCGACGTCGGTGGTTTGCAAGAGAGCGGCGATGTCTCGCCCTTCAATGATGGGGGCAGTACGCAGATTGAGGCCGATGCCGATCACCAGCCAATCCAGCCGGCCCTCGGCACCCACCCGAGTCTCGATCAGAATACCGCCGAGCTTCTTACCATTTCGTAAAATATCGTTCGGCCATTTCAGCGCGATGTCGGGCCGGTCCAGCGCCTGCGCCACAGCCACGCCGGCCAGCAACGCCCACAGACCGGCCTCATGAGCCGGATCGGACGGGCGCAGCAGCATCGACAGGAACAGGTTGCCCGACTCGGACAGCCATTCGCGGCCCCGGCTGCCACGGCCGGCGGTCTGCCATCCGGCGCGCACGGCGAAACCTTCGGGCTCGCCCAACGCCGCACGCTCGCGGCACATGTCGGAGGTGGAGCCGACGCTTTCGTAAAACTCAAGCCGCCAGAAGGCGGCTTGATCTGTCACCCGAACAGCACCTTTGCCGCCGCCTCGGCCGCCGCCACAACGGGGGCCGGGAAGATGAAGAGGGCGGTTGTAAAAAGGGCACCAGCGCCCGCGACGACCGACAACGAAGACGAACGCAGGTCGAACGCCGCTTCTGGCGCGTCGAAATAAATCACCTTGATGATACGGATATAATAAAAGGCGCTGATGGCTGAGGCGATCATGCCGATCACCGCCAAGGTCCAAAGGCCGGCGTTCACGGCTGCGACAAAGACGAAGTATTTGCCGATGAACCCTGCGAATGGCGGGATACCGGCCATCGAGAACAGGAAGATGGTCAACGCCGCCGCCATGCCCGGATCGGTCTTGCCGAGGCCGCCGAGATCGGCGATCCGCTCCACCGCGCGACCCCTGCGGCGCATGGCCACAATGCAGGCGAACATGCCGGCATTGGTGAACACATAGGTGACAAGGTATATCAGCACGCCGCGCACGCCCAGCTCGGTGCCGGCGGCGAGCCCCACCAAAATATAGCCCATGTGGCCGATGGACGAATACGCCATCAGCCGCTTGATGTTGCCCTGGCCGATGGCGGCCAGCGCGCCGAGCGCCATCGAGCCGATGGAGACCAGCACGACAAGCTGTTGCCACTGCGCCACAAGATGGCCGAACGGTGAGATCATCACCCGCACGAACAATGCCACGGCGGCCACTTTCGGCGCCGTCGCCATGAAGGCCGTGACCGGGGTGGGGGCGCCCTCATACACATCCGGCGTCCACATGTGGAACGGCACGGCGGAAATCTTGAACGCCAGCCCAGCGACCACGAACACGATGCCAACGACAAGCCCGGCGGAGGCGCGGGACGGGTCGGTCAGCACGAAGGCCAGATGGTCGAACGCCATCGAGCCGGAGAAGCCATAGACCAGCGAGATGCCGTACAGCAGCAGGCCGGACGCCAGCGCGCCGAGCACGAAATACTTCAGGCCGGCTTCGGAGCTGCGCAGGTCGTCACGCGCGAAGGCGGCGAGCACGTAGATCGCGAGCGACTGCAATTCCAAGCCCATATACAGCGACATCATGTTGGACGCCGACGCCATGATCATCATGCCGACAGTGGCGAACAGCATCAGTACCGGGAATTCGAAACGCCGCAGGTTCTCGTGCTCGTTGTAGTCCAGCGAAACCACCACGCCGAGGATCGAGGCTGCCAGCACCAGAAGCTTCACGAACACCGCGTAGCTATCGGCCACGAACAGGCCGCTATAGCCGGGCCCACTGGAGCCCGACAGCACCAGCGCCATTGTAATGACAAGCGCGCCCACGGTGAGCATCGAGCACATATGGAACATGTTGCGCTTCTGCAGCACGCCGAATATCAGAATGCCCATACCCATCAGCGACAGGACGATCTCGGGGATCGCGATTGTCCAGTTCATCAGCGAATTACCCCGGCAAGCTTGGTTGTGGCCGCAAGCGCCGCCTGGTGGTGGTCCACCATCGCGCCGACCGAGGCATCGAAGAACTGCGTGAAGCTGGAAGGATAGACCCCCATCCAGATCGTGACGATGACCAGCGGCACGAAGATCACAATCTCGCGCGGCGACAGATCGAGAATGCCCTTGAGATCCGCCTTGACCAACGCACCGAAGATGATGCGGCGGTAGAGATACAGCATATAAACGGCGCCCAGGATCATGCCCACGCCGCCGAGGAAGGCGAGCCAGAAGTTCACCTTGAATGAGCCGATCATCACCAGGAACTCGCCGGCGAACCCGGCTGTGCCTGGCAGGCCGACGCTGGCCATGGTGAAGATCATGAAAGTGGCCGCATAGGCCGGCATGCGATCGGCCAGGCCGCCGTACCGCGCAATCTCGCGAGTATGCATGCGGTCATAGATGACGCCGACGCACAGGAACAACGCGCCTGCGACAACGCCGTGCGACAGCATCTGGAAAAGTGCGCAGGAGATGCCTTGGGCGTTGAAGGTAAAGATACCGATCGTGACGATGCCCATGTGGGCCACCGACGAATAGGCGATCAGCTTCTTCATGTCAGTCTGCGCCAATGCCACCAGCGAGGTGTAGATCACCGCCACAACTGACAAAGTGTAGATATACGGTGCGAAATACGTCGAGGCATCCGGCAGCATCGGCACCGAGAAGCGGAGGAACCCATAGGCCCCCATCTTCAAGAGGACGCCTGCAAGGATGACAGAGCCGGCGGTGGGCGCCTCCACGTGCGCATCCGGCAGCCACGTATGAAAAGGCCACATCGGCACCTTCACCGCGAAGGACGCGAAGAACGCCACGAACAGCCACATCTGCATGCGCGGTGAAAACACCGTGTGCATCAGCACCGTGATATCCGTGCTGCCGGCCTGGTTCCACATCGCCAACAACGCCAGCAGCATCAGCAGCGAACCGGCCAGCGTATAGAGGAAGAATTTCAGCGCCGCGTACACCCGGCGCGGACCGCCCCAGATGCCGATGATGAGATACATCGGGATCAGCACACCCTCGAAGAACATGTAGAACACGAGGAAATCAAGCGCTGCGAACATCCCGACCATCATGGTTTCCAGTACCAGGAAGGCGATCATGTATTCACGCACGCGCGATGTGATGCTTTGCCAGCTCGCCAAAATGCAGATCGGCGTCAGCGCGGTAGCCAGCAGCACGAACAGCACGGAAATGCCGTCCACGCCCATTTTATACGTCAGCCCAACCTGCGGCAGCCACGACGCGCTTTCCATGAACTGAAAGCCCGGATCGGCCTGGTCGAACTTCGCCCATAGCACCAGCGACAACGCGAAGATGACCAGCGAAGTCCACAAAGCCATCCAGCGCGCGTTGGAGGCAACAACCGCCTCCTCGCCGCGCACGGTGAGAATGATCGCCACCCCCACCAGCGGCAGGAAGGTGAGAAGTGTGAGGATGGGGAAGCCCACGGCGTTCATGCTGGTCACCCGAAGATCAGAAAGACGCTGACCAGGGCAACAACCCCGATGAGCATAACAAACGCGTACTGCGCGATAGAGCCGGTCTGCAGCCGCACAATCTGGCCGGAGCCGGCGGCGGTCAACGACGCCACGCCGTTCGGTAGTCCGTCGATCACCTCGCCGTCCACGCGCCACAGGAGACGCGACAAACGGCCGATCGGCTTCACGAAGATGGCGTCATACAGTTCGTCGAAATACCACTTGTTCAGCAGGAACCGATAGACGCCGCCAAAACGCGCCGCCAGCGCCACGGGAATGCCGGGGCGGAACATGTAGAACAGATAGGCCGTGGCGATGCCGAGCACGCCAAGCACGGTGGGGGCGAGAGCCACCAGTGACGATACCTCTTCCATATCGTGCAGGATGTGGTTGGTGGGTGCGATCATGATGGCGTCGCCCCAGAAGGCCTGCCAGTCCGCACCCAGCAACTGCTCGTGGAACACATAGCCGGTCAGCACCGCGCCACAGGCCAGCAGCAGCAACGGGCCGGTCATGGACAGCGGGCTTTCGTGCACGTGTTCCATCCTGTGCTTGTCGGCGCGCGGCTTGCCGTGGAACGTCATGATCATCAGGCGCCACGAATAAAAAGCGGTCAGGAAGGCCGCGATCAGGCCACACCAGAAGCCGTAATGGCCCACCACGGAATGGCTCACCCAAGCAGCTTCGAGGATGGCGTCCTTTGAGTAGTAGCCGGCGAACGGCGGGATGCCGGCCAGCGCCAGGTTGCCGATCCAGAACATCGCGTACGTCAGCGGGATCAGCTTCCAGATGCCACCCATGCGACGCATGTCCTGCTCGTCCGACATTGCGTGGATCACCGAGCCGGCGCCCAGGAACAGCAACGCCTTGAAGAAGGCGTGCGTTAGCAGATGAAAGATCGATGCCTGGTAGGCGCCGACGCCGGCGGCGATGAACATGTAGCCAAGTTGCGAGCAGGTGGAATACGCGATGACGCGCTTGATGTCGTTCTGCGTGCAAGCGACGGTTGCGGCGAATAGGGCGGTGGACGCGCCCACGACCGTCACGAATGCCATCGCCCCCGGCGCGTAGTCCAGCAAAGGTGACATGCGCGAAATCAGGAACACGCCGGCCGTCACCATGGTTGCCGCGTGGATGAGTGCTGAGACTGGTGTTGGGCCTTCCATCGCGTCCGGCAGCCACACATGGAGGCCGAGCTGCGCGGATTTGCCCATGGCGCCGATGAACAGCAGAACGCCGATTACTTCATAGGCGCGGAAGTCGCTGCCCAGCACGTGATAGAGGTCGTTCTGATGCTGGCCGATGGCGGCGAAGATGTCGGTGAACTCGATGCTGCCGAACAGGAAGAACACAAGTGCAATTCCGACGGCAAAGCCGAGATCGCCGATACGGTTGACCACGAAGGCCTTCATCGCGGCAGCGCATGCGGCTGGGCGGTCATACCAAAAGCCGATCAGCAGGTAGGAGGCAAGGCCCACGCCTTCCCAGCCAAAGAACAACTGCGCCAGATTGTCGGCCGTCACCAGCATCAGCATGGCGAAGGTGAACAGCGACAGGTAGCTGAAGAAGCGCCAGATCGAATTGTCGTGGCTCATATAGCCAACGCTGTAGATATGGATGAGCGTGGCAACGCAGGTGACCATCGCCACCATCGCCACCGACAGCGTGTCGGAGCGCAGCGCCCAGGACACGTTGAATTCGCCGGCCGAGATCCAAGTGACGAGCGAAAACACGCCTTCGGTGGCGTTGCCATAGATCAGGTCGATGAACGAATAGACGCCGCAGACCGACGCCAGCAGCATGCAAAGAATGGTGACAGCCTGGGCGGCACGATCGCCGATCACCTTCCCGAGCAGGCCCGCGATCAGGGCGCCAAAAAGCGGGGCGAAAACCGCAACTGCGAGGAACATAAGCTCAGCCCTTCATCAGATTGACGTCTTCGACTTCGATCGACCCTCGGTTGCGGAAGTAGATCACCACGATCGCAAGCCCGATGGCTGCTTCTGCCGCCGCCACCGTCAGCACGAACATCGCGAAGACCTGCCCCACGAGATCGCCAAGCGCGGCCGAAAACGCGACCAGATTGACGTTGACCGCCAGCAGGATGAGTTCGACCGACATCAGGATGACGATGACATTCTTACGATTCATGAAGATGCCGAAGATGCCCAGCACCAGCAGGATGGCCGATACCGCGAGGTAATGGCCGAGGCCGACTGCCATCATATCAGTGGCCTCCATGCGTGGGTTCATGGTTGTGCGCGAACACCTCGGCCGGCTCGACCTTTAGCGGCTTCAGATACGCGCCCGTCGGCCCGCCGGTGGCGACGTCCAGCATCACCAGCGTGTCGGCCGGCATGCGGGCGATCTGGGTGGCGATGTCCTGTCGACGCGAGGCGTGGGTCCCGACGCCGCCGCGATCACGCAGCGTGAGCACGATGGCGCCGATCATTGCCACCAGCAGCACAAGACCAGACGTCTGGAACAGCAGGATGTAGTCCGTGTAGATCAGCCGCCCCAACTGTGCGGTGTTGCTGACATCTGCGGCGTTCGGTGCAAAGCGCAACGCCTGCGACCCTTCGGCAAACTTCCAGCCGCCAAGCACAAAACCCAGTTCGATCAGCAGAACCAGGCCCACGGCTGCGCCCACCGGCGCGTAGCGCTGCACGCCTTCGCGCAAAGCGGTGAAGTTGATGTCCAGCATCATCACCACGAACAAGAACAACACCGCGACCGCGCCCACGTAGACGATGACCAGGATCATCGCCAGGAACTCGGCGCCTGCCAGCACGAACAGCGCGGCGGCGTTGAAGAAGGCGAGGATCAGGAACAGCACCGCATGAACGGGGTTGCGGGCGCTGACCACCATGGCGGCGGAAGCGATCAGGATGGCGGCGAAGATGTAGAACGCGGCAGCGGCGATCATATGCGGTTCCTCAGCGGTACGGCGCATCGAGTTCGAGACGACGTGCCAGTTCCGGCTCCCAGCGATCGCCGTTCGCCATCAGCTTGTCCTTGTCGTACATCAGCTCTTCGCGGGTTTCGGTGGCGAATTCGAAGTTGGGGCCTTCGACAATGGCATCCACCGGGCAAGCTTCCTCGCACAGCCCGCAATAGATGCATTTCGTCATGTCGATGTCGTAGCGCGTGGTTCGACGCGATCCGTCGTCACGCGGCTCGGCCTCAATGGTGATGGCCTGGGCCGGGCACACCGCCTCGCACAACTTGCAGGCGATGCAACGCTCTTCGCCGTTGGGATAGCGACGCAAAGCGTGCTCGCCCTTGAAGCGCGGGCTGAGCGGGCCTTTCTCGTAGGGATAGTTGATCGTCTTCTTCGGCTTGAAGAAATACTTCAGCGTCAGCGCCATGCCGCCGACGAGCTCGCTGAGCAGGAAGCTCCGCGCAGTGCGATCGAGGAATGCCATCAAATGATTCCTTTGTAGCCGTTGTTGCGAGCCGCCGCGAGCCTTTGAAGCAATTCCAAGTCGCGTGGCGTGACTCCTGGATTGCTTCGTCGCGACCGCTCATCGCAACGACGATATTTAAGCGGCATGGGGGAGCCAGCCCATCACGAGGAGGACGCCGGCTACCAGGACCAGATAGAACAGGGAGAACGGCAGGAAGATCTTCCAGCCCAGGCGCATCAGCTGGTCGTAGCGGAAGCGGGGGAAGGTGGCGCGCGTCCACAGGAAGAAGAACAGCACGAACATGATTTTCGCGATGAACCAGATCGGCCCGGGGATCCAGGTGAACAGGAATCCGATCGACGAATCCGCGAACGGCGCCAGCCAGCCACCGAGGAACAGGATCGACGTCATCGCCGACATCAGGATCATGTTGGTGTATTCGCCAAGGAAGAACAGCGCGAAGGTCATCGCCGAGTATTCGACGAAGAACCCCGCCACAATCTCGGACTCACCCTCGGGCAGATCGAATGGCGACCGGTTGGTTTCGGCCAATGTCGAGATGAAGAAGATCACGAACATCGGGAAAAGCGGGATGGCAAACCAGACATTCCTCTGCGCCAGCACCACGTCGTTCAGGTTCAGGCTGCCGACGCAGAGCAGTACCGTCACCATCACGAAGCCCATCGAGACCTCGTAGGACACCATCTGCGCGGCGGACCGAAGTGCGCCCAGGAAGGCGTATTTCGAGTTGGACGCCCAGCCCGCAATGATCACGCCATAGACGCCGAGCGAGCTGATCGCGAACAGATACAGCACGCCCACATTGATGTTGGCGATCGCCCATCCGTCATTCACCGGGATCACCGCCCAGGCGACCACAGCCAGCGAGAAGGTGAGCATCGGCGCCAGGATGAACAAAAGCCGCGACGCGCCCGAGGGAACGATGGTTTCCTTCATCATCATCTTGATGGCGTCGGCGAAAGGCTGGAACAGGCCGAACGGGCCAACCACATTGGGGCCGCGACGCAACTGCATCGCGGCGAGCACCTTGCGCTCGGCGTAGGTCAGATACGCCATCCCGATCAGCACCGGCACGATGATGGCCAGCGCCTTCAGCGTGGTGATGACGAGGATGCCGAGATCGCTGGCGAGAAAGGCGGCCATTCCAGTCACTCCGCCGCAATCGCTGGGATTGGCGTGTGCGCCTCGGTGCAGGCGGCCATCGTGGCGCTGGCGCGGCTGATCGGGTCGGTCATGTAGTAGTTGGACACCACCGGGGCGAACGGCGCCGTGCCGATGTCGCCACCGGCGGCCGGGCCGGTCTGGTCGTTGGCGCCGAAACGCGGCAGTGCATCCAATACGCCGAAGATCGGATTGACCTCGACCAGACGGGCGCGCACAGCATCGAGCGTGTCGTAAGGCAAAGGCTTGCCGATCATCGCGGAGAACGCGCGAAGGATTTTCCAATCCTCCTTCGCCTCACCGGGCGGGAACAGCGCCAGCGCCCCACGCTGCACGCGGCCTTCGGTGTTGACGTAGGTGCCGTTTTTTTCGGTGTAGGCGGCACCCGGCAGGATCACGTCGGCGCGGGCGGCGCCGCGATCGCCGTGATGGCCCTGATAGACCACGAAGGTCTTTGCCGCGATCAGCTTGGTGTCAAACTCGTCAGCACCCAGAAGCCACAACACATCGACGCCACCCAGCTTCATTTCTGCCACCGTCTTGCCGGTGGCGAAGCCGAGATCGAGTGCGCCGACCCGGGCGGCGGCCGTGTGCAGCACGTTGAAGCCGTGCCAATCGGGCGTGAGCATGTGGCACAGTACTGCCAGCTTCCAGCATTCCGCCAGGATTGCCGCACCATCGGGACGGGCCAAAGCGCCCTGCCCCACGATAATCATCGGCTTTTTGGCCGACACCAGCACATTGGCGAATCCATGCGCGCCATCGAGCAGCGACGCGATATGGCCGGGGTGCGTGCCGAGATCAGCGTAGGCGTAGGTTAGATCGACGGGTGCGCCCACCAGTGCTACCGGGAAATTGCCCATCAGCACGCGCTTGCGGATGCGCGCGTTGATCAGCGGCGCCTCCGTCCGCGGGTTGGCGCCCACGATCAGCAGCGCGTCGGCCTCTTCGATGCCCGCGATGGACGTGTTGAAAA
>JAYTHH010000245.1:0-4455 GCA_043732745.1 Rhodospirillales bacterium | reverse complement strand
CGGAATCAGCTTCGCGAGGCGGTCGCCGACGCCGTAGTCGTGACCGATGACCCGAGCGGCGTCGCGTGTCGCCTGGCGCGGCGCCATCTTGCCAAACGTGACGATCTGCGCGACCGACTCGCGGCCGTACTTCTCGACGACGTAGCGCAGCACGCGCTCGCGGCCGCGCACCGAGAAATCGATGTCGATGTCGGGCATCGACACGCGCTCGGGGTTCAGGAAGCGCTCGAACAGCAGGCCGAAGGGGAGCGGGTCGATGTCGGTGATGGTGAGCGCCCAGGCGGCGACGGAGCCGGCGCCGGAGCCGCGACCGGGGCCAACGGGGATGCCTTGCGCCTTGGCCCACTGGATGAAGTCGGCGACGATGAGGAAATAGCCGGGGAAACCCATGTTGGCGATGACCTGGAGTTCGAATTCCAGGCGCTCATTGTAGCGGGCGCGGGTTTCGGCGTCGGCTTCGAGGCTGTCCATGCGGTGGACGAGGCCTTCGCGGGCGAGGGCGCGCAGGGTTTCGTCCTCGGTCTGGCCGGGGCGGACTTTGGGGCAGACGGGGAGCAGCGGTTTTCTTGACTCCGCCATCACGGCGCACATGCGGGCGATGGCCAGCGTGTTGTCGCAGGCTTCCGGCAGGTCGGCGAACAAGGCGCGCATGGTGGCGGCGGGTTTGAACCAGTGTTCTGGCGTGACGCGCCTGCGGTCGCGTTCGGCGAGGGTGCGGCCTTCGGCGATGCACAGCAGCGCGTCGTGCGCCTCGTGCATCGCGGGTTTGGCGAAGTAGCAGTCGTTGGCGGCAACGATAGGAATGCGGACAGCGTCGGCCAGGGTGATCAGGCCGGGTTCGATGGCGCGTTCTACGGGCAGACCGTGTCGGTTCAGTTCCATTATGGCGCGGCCGGGGAAGGCTTCGCAGAGCATGGCGAGCAGGCGCTCGGCGTCGGCGTATTGGCCTTCCGCGAGGAGGCGGGCGATGGGGCCTGACGTGCCGCCGGTGAGCAGAATGATGCCTTCGGCGTGGGAGGCGAGGGTTGTGTGGCTGATCTGCGGCTTGTTGCCGGGATCGGTTTCGAGGAAGCCGCGGGAGGAGAGTTTTTGCAGGTTGGAGAAGCCCGCGGCGTTCTGGGCCAGCAGGACGATCGGGTCCGGCGCCAGGCGCGGGTTGTCGGTGCGGGTGAGCGCCATCTGGCAGCCGATGATGGGCTGGACGCCCTTACCGCTGGCGTATTGGCTGAATTCCAGGGCGCCGAACAGGTTGCCGGTGTCGGTGATGGCCACCGCCGGCATGCGTTCCTCGACGGCGAGGGCGGCGAGTTTTGCCACCGTGATGGCGCCCTCGCTGAGAGAGTAGGCGGAATGGGTGTGGAGGTGGATGAAGTCGGCGTGGGGCATGGGAGGAGATTAGCGCGATTCGGGGTTGGGCGCTGCGGGGGTTCGACGATTGTTGTTGTTTGAGCTGTGATGCGATTTTGTCGCGTGCCACGCCCCAAGCGGCGGCGCGCAATGACTGAGGCGGCGGCCTCGTCGCGATGCCGGCATGATTTCGATGTTGACATCAGCCAGTAATTGTTCTTGTTTTGTTCGTAGTGATTTCTCCCCTCCCCTTCTCCGATCTGACCTCCCCCGGCGTGGCCGTGCCAAGCCTGGCGGATCGCTTCGCGGTGATCGTGGATGCGATCTGTCGGGTGGTGGCGGTGCGGATGGCCGGCGCCTATCGGGCCGGGGATGGGGTGACGGCTTCGTTGCTGATGCTGCTGTATGGGCGGCTGAAGCGGGCGGTTGCGCGGTTTGGCCGGATTGTGGCAGCGCCGGAGCGGACGACGGCTGTGTCTGTTGGGGCTCGGGTGCCGCATGACAAAGTGGGGGTGGCAGCGCCGGTTCGGATACAGCGGGGCGTTGGGTGGCTGTTGCGGGTGATGGCGGAGGATGAGACGTGCCGGCATCAGCTTTGCGGGTTTGCGCTGCAACTGGCGCATCTGCTGGCCGATGTCGAGATGCTGGCGTTGATTGCGGCGGCGCCTCGGGTGGTGCGGGTTTTGCGGCCGTTGTGCCGGGTGTTGCCGATGACGATGCCGGAGGGGTTGGCGCCGGCGCCGCGAATTTCGGCGCCGCAGATTCGGGCGAAGCGCGAGGTTCGGGCGGCGGACGCGGCGGCGGATCGGGATTGGGCGGATGGCGTGTCGCAAGGCGGCGGAGGGTTTCGGGTGGGGTTGGGCAGCTTTCGGTGGCGGAGGGCCGGGCGTTCGATGGCTTGAAGGTGGATGGGGAGAGACTTCGGAATTTTGTTCCGGGTTGTGTATGTTTTTGGGGTGGGGCGAGGTGTCGGGCGGTGCCCCAACTAAAGTTTGACGATCTTGCCTTCTTGGAGAGTGACGGTTCGGTCCATTCTGGCGGCCAAGTCGGCGTTGTGGGTGGCGATGAGGGCAGCGAGGCCGTGGTCGCGTACGATGTGGAGGAGTTCGTCGAAGACGACGGTGGCGGTGGCGACGTCCAGGTTGCCGGTGGGCTCGTCGGCCAGCAGCAGTTTAGGGGTGTTGGCGAGGGCTCTTGCGATGGCGACGCGTTGTTGTTCGCCGCCGGAGAGCTTGCCGGGGTGGTGACGGGCGCGGGAGGCGAGGCCGAAGCCGGTGAGCAGCGACATGGCGCGGGCTTCGGCTTGTGAGCGGGAGACGCCCTTGATCATCTGGGGGAGGGCCACGTTTTCGAGCGCGGTGAACTCCGGCAGGAGATGGTGGAACTGGTAGACGAAGCCGATGCTGTCGCGGCGTATGGCGGTGCGGTCGGGATCGGAGAGGGTGCTGGCGTCGCGGCCGTCGATCAGTACCTTGCCGCCGTCTGGGCGTTCGAGGACGCCGGCAAGGTGGAGAAGCGTGGATTTGCCGGTGCCGGAGGGGGCAATCAGGGCCACGATCTCGCCGGCACGGATGGTCAGGTCGACGCCGCGCAGGACCGGCAGATCGCCGGCACCGGATTTGTAGGTGCGGATGACGCCGCGCATTTCGAGCGGATCACTCATTGCGCAGGGCCTCCACGGGGTCGGTTTTGGCGGCGCGCCAACTTGGATAGATGGTGGCGACGAGGGAGATGGCGATGGCCATGCCGACCACTTGGCCGACCTCGTTCCATTTCAGGACGGCGGGCAGGCGCGACAGGAAATAGACCTCGGGGTTGAACAGGTTGGTGCCGGACAGGCTTTCGATGGCGTGGCGGATGGTTTCGATGTTGAGGCAGAAGACGACGCCAAGGAGTGTGCCGAGCAGGGTGCCGGCGACGCCCACGAAGGCGCCGCACATGAGGAAGATACGCAGGATCGAGCCGGAGCCGGCGCCGATGGTGCGGAGCACGGCGATGTCCCGGGTTTTGTCCTTCACCATCATGATGAGGGAGCTCACGATATTGAAGGCGGCCACCAGGATGATGAGGGTGAGGATAAGGAACATCACGTTGCGTTCCACTTCCACGGCGGCGAAGAAGGCGTTGTTGTTCTGGGTCCAGTCCACCACGCGAACCGGGGTGCCGGCCAGCGCCGTGCGGATGCGGCGGCCGGTGTTGACGGCTTGGTCGGGATCGGTGGTGGTGACCTCGATCTGGCTGGCGGCGTTGGGCATGCGGAAGAGGATCTGGGCGGCGTCCATCGGCATAAAGACGAAGCCATTATCGGCCTCGCTGAAGCCGACCTGGAAGATGGCGACGACGGTGTAGGCGCGGCCGCGGGGGATGGAGCCGAAGGGGGTTGCCGTCATGTCTGGCGCATAGACCTGCAGACGGCTGCCGACGCTGAGCCCTGCCCGGCCGGCGAGACCGGCGCCGATGACGATGGCGTCGTCGCCTTCGAATTGGTCGAGGCTGCCGGCGGTGATGTTGGTGGCGACGACTTTTAACTTGCGAAGGTCTTCCAGCCTGACGCCGCGGACGAGGCCGGCGCTGTAGTTGCCGCCCTGTTCGGGTTTGAGGCCGGCGGGGCGTTCGACGACTGCGGTGGCGGAGACCACACCGGGGACGGCGCGGACCTTGGTGGTGACGGCGTCGTAGTCCGTGAAGGTTTGGCCGGCGGCGTAGATTCCGAGATCGCCGTTGAGGCCGAGGATTTTGCTCAGCAGTTCCTGGCGGAAGCCGTTCATCACGGACATCACGATGATCAGCGTGGCGACACCCAGCGAGATGCCGATGAGTGAAAAAATCGCGATGATGGAGACGAAGCGTTCGCCCTTGCGGGCGCGGAGGTAGCGGCCGGCCACGGTGCGTTCGAAGGCGTTGAACATTTCAGTTGATCTTGGCCAGCGCGTCGGCCAGAGACAGTTCCTGCTTTTCGCCGGTGGCGCGGCGTTTGAGCTCGACCATGCCGGTTTTGGCGCCGCGGGCGCCGACTATGATCTGCCAGGGGTGGCCCATCAGGTCGGCGTCGGCGAATTTGGCACCTGCCCGGTCCTCGCGGTCGTCATAGAGCGCCTCGCCCTTGAG
>JAYTHH010000244.1:0-4471 GCA_043732745.1 Rhodospirillales bacterium | reverse complement strand
GCGCTGTGAAAGTCACCCCCCGAAGGCGGAGTCGCGGGCATGTCGGCGTGGGCGGAGACATACTCTGGGGAGAGTATTCCCTGTCCCTGACGCAGCATTGGCGTCTTTTCTGGTGGCGATAGCTCAGTCATTTCAATTACAGTATAACACAGATTGGGGGTTTATGCCATAGGTCGGTTTCCCTCTGCCGACAGTCTGGTTGCTTTGCTTCGAGGACTAAAGAGAATAGACCCAGCCTCCGATAATTACCGGGTAATGCCAAGTAGACAAACTATTATTGATGGTTCACCGACGGAAGTCCAAACCGTGCCGCATCTGCGGACCTTGGGATGGGTAGGGACAGCCGCGCTGGCGATGGGCGGCAGCAACCAGAGCCTGTTTATTATTGGGGCGCTGGTTGTCGGTCAAGGTAATATCCGGGGCCAGGGCAGTGCGGCAGTCCTTTTGCTGGCTCTCGGGTTGATTTTGGGCTGGATGGCCGCGCCGGGATGGTTGGAGTTAGTCCTGATGTGGCCGAACCGCGTGGGGGGCATCGCGGCGACCTGTGCCGAAGCATTCCGGCCCTACAGTCCGGTCCTCGCCAACCTCGCCGGGACTTGCTATTGGTGGGGATGGATTCCTACTTGCGGGCTGACGGCGCTGCTGTCTGCTTCGGCTATTCATCAATGGTATCTTCCACAGGTTTCGACCCCCGTTCTTGCCTGTGGGCTGGTGTTGCTGTTCGCGGGTATCAACCTGTGCGGTGTCCAGTGGGTCACGCGGATGACGGTGCCGATTGCGGCTGGGTCGGCGTGCCTAGCATTTTTGTCGGCAATTATTCCGATAATGACAGGCCATGTGGACTGGCATCAGGCGACGGCGTTTCACTTGACCATTCCCTTTTCCGGACTGTTCGGCAGCCTGACCAGTTTCATGGCCGGGCTATACCTTGTCGGGTTTGCCGCACCCGCCTTCGAGGCCGCCGCCTGCCATGTCGGTGAAACAGTCAGCCCGGTGAAGAACATCCCGCGCGCGATGTTTGCGTCGGGTGCAATGGCGACACTCTTCTTTGGCGTCCTGCCCATCGTCTGGCTAGGAACACTCGGCTCCGCAGCTCTGGGAGGCGACTTAGCACAGACGCTGGGGCCGACATTCGCCCCGCTGTTCGGGAGCACCGCCAAAGCAGCCGCGATCTGGTTCATGATTCTGAACATGTTCCACGGGACGATCCAGCCTCTCGCGGGAGCATCCCGGACGCTTTCGCAGATGGCCGAGGACGGCTTGCTGCCGCAGGTCCTTGCCCGTCGGCTGGGCACGGATGCGCCCTGGGTGGCGACGGCACTCACGGCAGGGATGGCTATCACTTTCCTGCTGGCGGGTGATCCGATCTGGCTAGTGGCAGCGGCGAATCTGACCTACCTCATTGGTATCTGCCTGCCCAATATCGCCGCTTGGCTGCTGCGACGAGATGCACCTGAGATCACCCGGCCCTGGCGCGCACCACGCGGGACAATCGAGCTAGGGGTTACGGCCTCTTTGGTCTGGCTGGCCGCGACACTTCTCGGCTTCGAGCAGTTTGGGCTGCCGACTGTCCTCGCGGGCCTGGCACTGGCCTACTCCGGGTCGGCTTTTTATGCCCTCCGGCGCTGGCAGGACCGCCGAGGGCAGAACATCAGAAAGTACACCTGGTCGCTCCATGCCAAACTGACGGGCGCGATGCTCCTCGTATTGACCTTGGACGGTGCCGGGTACTTGCTGGCGATCAACAGCATCCATACAGGACATCCGGCGTTAGTCGCGGCCCTAGAAGATATTTTTGTCGCCGTGGCGCTGCTGACTATCTCCGTCGGTCTGATCCTGCCGGGAATGATCGGGCATGCCATGGCCGAAGTCGCGCGGGCTGCGCGTCGGTTGTCAACAGGAACGCTAGCCGACTTTTCTCGTGCGATGGCAGCGCTTGGCCGGGGTGAGCTGGATGGAGCTTATGCGCGTATAGACGTGACGCCGGTTCGTGTACATTCGCAGGACGAGGTGGGGGAAATGGCGGACAGTTTCAATGTGATGCAGGACGAAATCGTCCAAGCAGCCCAGGGATTGTCGAACGCTCGCGAGGGCTTACGGGCCGCCAACACCATTTTGGAAACACGGATGGCCGAGCTGCACGAGAGTAGGGAGCGCTTCGAGATTGCCGTTCAAGGCTCACGCGACGGCTTATGGGATTGGGACATCCTTCGTGGCACCGTTTATTATTCTCCACGATGGAAAGCCATCCTAGGTTTTGAGGACGATGAAATTTCCAACAAATCCGGCGAGTGGATGGAGTACATCTGGCCCGAGGATAGGTCCCTAGCAAAAACGGCGGTAGAGGAATACCTAAACGGCACACGGTCCGAATATGAGATCGAGTTTCGCATGCGGCACAAAGACAACGAGGCGCGCTGGGTGCTGGCACGCGGCATCGCCCTGCGTGATGCCGATGGGCGGCCTTATCGGATGGCAGGATCGCATACAGACATTACTGGAAGAAAAAAGGCGGAACAAGAGCTGCTGGCGGCCAAAGCGGCAGCGGAAGCGGCTTCACTTGCAAAAAGCTTGTTCCTTGCCAACATGAGCCATGAGCTGCGGACACCCATGAACGCCATCCTCGGCTTCTCTGAACTGTTGCAGGATCAGATGTTCGGCGAGATGAATGTGCGTCAGACCAAATATGTCGGCAATATCTCGGCCAGCGGAAAGCATCTTCTTCAGCTCATCAACGACATTTTAGACTTGTCTAAAGTAGAGGCGGGTCATATGGAACTGTTCGTACAGGCGGTGGAAGTACCCGAAGTCCTGCGGGGCGTGCTTGCCGTCGCAAAGGGGCTGGCTTCCAAGAGGCAGGTGACGCTGACGCTGGATGACGCGGAGGATCTGCCGCCGCTGATGGCCGACCCGGCACGTCTCAAACAGATTCTCTACAACCTGCTGTCGAATGCAATCAAGTTCACGCCGGAGGGTGGGCAGGTGACAGTCAAAGCCCGCATTGTGGACAATCTACTGGAAGTCTCTGTCTGTGACACCGGAATCGGACTGTGTCTCGGAGATCACGAACGAATTTTTGGTCAATTCGAGCAAGTGGACTCGA
The DNA here is from genome assembly GCA_043732745.1 of Rhodospirillales bacterium. GTDB lineage: Bacteria > Pseudomonadota > Alphaproteobacteria > Acetobacterales > Acetobacteraceae > CAIQQQ01. Next base: position 1,368 of record JAYTHH010000244.1, on the reverse strand, counting down.
CATATACCCGTCTTCAGCAGGGTACGGGATTGGGCCTGTCTCTGACCCGCCAGATGGTCGCTATGCACGGCGGTGAGATATGGGTCGAGAGCGCAGGCCTCGGCTTTGGTTCAACCTTCCGATTTACGCTCCCGCTGGCACCCCCGGAGGCTGTGCCGGAATCGATCCCCTCCTCGGAATCGATCCCATCCATGGCAGCCCCTGAGCTGCGTTTGGCCGCTTAGAAAGGTATCACCGTAATGCCGACGCAGACAATATTAATCGTCGAGGACAACATATTGAACATGGAACTGGCAACCGATGTCTTGGAACATGTCGGGTATGCCGTCCGGCAGGCGGCGACGGCGGAGATGGGCATCGCCGAAGCCCTTCGGCTGCCGCCGGACCTCATCTTGATGGATGTCGCTCTGCCCGGCATGGACGGGGTGACGGCGACACGTCAGCTCAAGCAGCACCCGCAGACGCGGTCCATCCCGATTGTCTTTCTGACATCCCATGCCATGCGAGGGGATCAGGACCGGGCGCTTGCGGCGGGCGGGGCACTTTATCTGACCAAGCCGCTTGACACGCGCACTCTCGCCAGCACGCTGGAAGCTGTCCTGACGGGTTGGGAAAATACCATCGGCCAGGAAAAAACCCCATGACCCTCTCTGGGAAAAGAGTGCTGATTGTAGATGATGAAGAACTCAACCGCGAGCTGCTGGCAGCGCAGGTTGAATTACTGGGGCATACTTGGGAAGAGGCGCGGAGCGGGACGGAAGCCATCGCACTTTTGCACGAGCGCTTCGACCTTCTGCTGGTAGATGGGATGATGCCGGGCATGGACGGCTTTGAGCTGACCTGCCGCATCCGTGCTCAGGACAAAAATGGAGATGTTCCAATCATCATGGTCACCGCGCTTAACAGCCGGGAGGACCGCCTGAAGGCAGTGGAAGCAGGCGCGAATGATTTTATCACCAAGCCGGTTGACCGGTATGAGCTACAGGTGCGGACCGAATCTCTGCTTAAAATGAAAGCGGCCCAGGACGCGGTTAAAAATCATCAATCAGACTTGGAGCATATCGTCGCATCGCGGACCGCTGATCTGCAAAACGCTATGAACGAAGTCGTTTTGGGGCGTCAGCAGATCTATGAGGCGCAGCTTGATACGATCCATCGCCTGGCCTTGGCCGCCGAACACCGCGATGAGCACACGGCCTCTCACATTCACCGGGTCAGCCATTATTGTGGCCTGCTGGCCTGGGCACTGGACTTATCGGCCGACGAGACGGAGCATCTTCAGCAGGGCAGCATCATGCATGATGTCGGCAAAATAGGTGTCCCCGACTCGATCCTGCTGAAAGAGGGGCGGTTGAGCAATGCCGAACG
>JAYTHH010000243.1:0-13886 GCA_043732745.1 Rhodospirillales bacterium | reverse complement strand
CCGTGCGATGCATCGCGATGGACGCCACCGAAGGCATGGTTCGCGGCCAGGAAGTCGTCGACACGGGTGCTCCGATCTCGGTGCCTGTTGGCCCCGAGACGCTGGGCCGCATCTTGAACGTCATCGGTGAGCCGATCGACGAGAAGGGCCCGGTCGGCGAGAAGATGCGCTACCCCATCCATCGCGCCGCGCCGTCGTTCGAAGAGCAGAGCACGTCGGCTGAAATTCTCGTCACCGGCATCAAGGTGGTCGACCTGCTCGCCCCTTATGCCAAGGGTGGCAAGGTTGGCCTGTTTGGCGGCGCCGGCGTGGGCAAGACTGTGCTCATTCAGGAATTGATCAACAACATCGCCAAGGCGCATGGCGGCGTGTCGGTGTTCGCAGGCGTCGGTGAGCGCACCCGCGAAGGCAACGACCTCTATCACGAGATGATCGACGCCGGCGTTATCAAGATCAACGAAGACGGCTCTACCACCGGCTCCAAGGTGGCACTTGTGTATGGCCAGATGAACGAGCCGCCGGGCGCACGCGCCCGCGTCGCACTTTCGGGGCTCTCGTTAGCCGAATACTTCCGCGACGAAGAAGGCCAGGACGTGCTGTTCTTCGTGGACAACATCTTCCGCTTCACGCAGGCCGGCGCCGAAGTGTCCGCGCTGCTGGGTCGTATCCCCTCGGCCGTGGGCTACCAGCCGACCTTGTCCACCGACATGGGCGCGCTGCAGGAGCGCATCACGTCTACCAACAAAGGGTCGATCACCTCGGTGCAGGCCATCTACGTGCCCGCCGACGACCTGACCGACCCGGCGCCCGCCACCTCGTTCGCCCACTTGGATGCAACCACGGTGCTGTCCCGCCAGATCGCCGAACTCGGCATCTACCCGGCCGTGGACCCGCTCGACTCCACCTCGCGCTCGATGGATCCGCGCATCGTCGGCGAGGAGCACTACCAGGTCGCCCGCGACGTTCAGCGCGTTCTACAAACCTATAAGTCGCTGCAGGACATCATCGCCATTCTCGGCATGGACGAGCTCTCGGAAGAGGACAAGCTGGTCGTCGCCCGCGCCCGCAAGATCCAGCGTTTCCTGTCGCAGCCCTTCCACGTGGCGGAAGTGTTCACCGGCTTCCCGGGCGTGCTGGTATCGGTGGCCGACACGGTGCGCGGCTTCAAGGGCATCGTTGCAGGCGAATACGACCACCTTCCGGAAAACGCCTTCTACATGGTGGGCACCATCGAAGACGCCGTGAAGAAGGCCGAATCGATGAAGACCGCAGCGTAAGGAAGCACCATGCCTTTCGATCTGGAGATCGTGAGCCCGGAAAAGCTGCTGTTGTCCAAGCCCGTGGACATGGTGGTCATTCCTGCGGCGGAAGGTGAGATAGGCGTTCTGGTCAACCATGCGCCGATGATCGTTTTGCTGCGCGGCGGGACGATCCGGCTGTATCAGGGTACAGCGGTTACCGAGCAGCTCTACGTCTCCGGTGGCTTCGCTGAAATCACGCCGACGCGGGTGACGGTGCTGGCCAACGAGGCAACCGAGGTTTCGGGGCTAAGCCGTGCGGATGGGCAGGCGCGTCTGTCCGCCGCCGAGGCCGACTACGCGGCTGCGAGCAAAACCGACATACCGGCGCTCGATGCAGCCATGGAGCGGATGCAGGCGGCCCGTGCAATGATCGAGGCCGCGCCTGCCGGCTAGCATGTGATGCGTAGGATTTGGCTGGTGACATGGCTGCTTTTAGCCGCGGCACCAGCCAAAGCCGCGCCAATTGATCTTGCCGGCATCAACGCGATGCTGGACCTTGCTCAATCCCGCGTGAGCCAGGCGCTTATCGATCTTGCCGGTGATACAACCCGGTTTCCGCACGCCCATGGCGAGTGTTGGCCATGGAAGACCGTGGGCGCAGACGATTGGACCAGCGGTTTCTTTCCAGGCACGCTTTGGCTGCTGTATCAGGCCACCGGAGACGTAAGCTGGCGAGCCGCGGCTTGGCGATGGACCGCGCCCCTCGCATCCCAGGCGACGCGAACCGACACCATGATCTCGGCTTCATGATCGGTCGCAGCTTTGGCAACGCCATAAGGCTCACCGGCGATGCCGCCGGCAAGGATGTGATGCTGACGGTCGCCGCTTCGCTGGCCAAACGCTACAGCCCCCCACGCATGCAATGCGCAGCTTCGACGGATGGCGCTGGCAGTTCGCCATCATCATCGACAGCCGGATGAATCTTGGTCCCTGGCTTTGGGGCGCCGAAAATGCGGGCACCCCAAAGCCGACCAAGGCCCGTTATTGCGATGCCGGACTGCGTCTCTTGGGTGCGCTGGCCACCGAGCGCTATCTGGCAGCCCTCGGTAGCGCCGCCATCCTGCGCCACGCCACCGGCAGATCGACACCGCTCTGATCTATGGCAATTTCTCTTTCGTTGAGGCGCTGCTGCGCGCCCGCGATGTCCTGGCTCGTAATTAACCTTACTCGCATGGCGGCCCGTCGCCCGTCATGGTCTGTATCCACAAACAGCGGGTGCAGAGTCTATGCTGAATATCGTGGTGCCGATGGCCGGAAGCGGCAGCAGGTTTGTTCAGGCAGGATACCGATTGCCCAAGCCACTGATCGAACTACGCGGCGTGCCGATGATCCGTGTGGTGATCGACAACATCCGCCCCACGCGCCCGCATCGCTTCATCTTCATCTGCCAAGGCGCGCACGACGAGGCGTTCGCGCTGCGCCACCGCCTGGCCGAATGGGCGCCGGGCTGCGCGGTGCTGCTGCTGGAGGGGTTGACCGAAGGCGCCGCCTGCACCGTGCTCCAGGCATCCGGTCTGATAGATTCCGACGCGCCGCTGATGATCGCCAACAGCGATCAATTCGTGGATGTCGCCATCGATGACTATTTGACCGCGTTCGATGCGTCCGGCCTGGACGGCATGATCATGACGATGCCAGCCCGCGATCCGAAATGGTCCTTCGCCGCGGTGGGCGCTGATGGACTCGTTACAGGCGTCGTAGAGAAGCAGCCGGTGTCCGATCACGCCACGGTCGGCATCTATAACTTTTCGCGCGGCACGGATTTCGTCAGGGCCGCGCACCGCATGATCGCCGCGGATGACCGCGCGTTTGGAGAATTCTATCTGGCGCCGGTCTACAACCACATGATCGCGGCAGGATGTGGCATCGGCATCCACGAAATCGCGGCTGCCGAAATGCACGGCCTCGGCACGCCCGCCGATCTGGAGGCGTTCCTCGCCGCAGGCCGCGGCCCCAATCTTCTGGAACGCATGGCGTGATCATTCTGAGCCATCGCGGCTGCTGGACCGATCTGGGCGAGAAGAACCGCGCCTCCGCCTTCGCGCGCTCGTTCGATCTCGGCTTCGGCACCGAGACCGATATTCGCGAACGCGCCGGCGATCTGGTGCTGTCGCACGATACCGCAGGCGCCGACGCGCTGCGGCTGGCCGACATGCTGGATCTTTTGGGCCGGCGGGATCTGCCGCTGGCGCTGAATATCAAGTCCGACGGGCTTGCCCGCGCGTTGCAATCGCAGATGCGCGCCCGTGGCCTGTCGCAATGGTTCACCTTCGACATGTCGGTGCCCGAGGCGGTGGTGCAGATCCGCCTGGGCATGCCGGTGTTCACCCGGGCCAGTGAATACGAGCGCCAGCCAGTGCTCTACGATCAGGCGCTGGGCGTATGGCTCGATGCCTTCGTGTCCGAATGGTACAGCGCGGCCGATATCAACGGATTCCTGCAGGACGGCAAGCGCGTGGCGATCGTCTCGCCGGAACTGCACGGCCGTGGCCATCTGGCGCTGTGGCAGCGTCTGCTGGCATCGTGTGTTAAGGACAATCCCGCATTGATGCTGTGCACCGATCTTGCGGAAGATGCCCGCGCGTTCTTCGGAGGCAGGGCATGATCAAGGCGATTGCGTTTGACATGGACGGTGTACTGATCGATGCGAAGGAATGGCACTACCAGGCGCTCAACCGTGCGCTGGCGCTATTTGGCTGCCCGATCAGCCACTATGACCACATCACCACCTTCGACGGCTTGCCAACAAGGCGGAAGCTGCAGCTGCTGTCCGCCGCCAACAAGATCCCCGCGGCGCTGCACGATTTCATCGGTGACCTGAAGCAGGCCTACACGATGGAAATTGTGGCAGCCCAGTGCAAGCCGCGCTTCATCCATCAATACGCGCTGGCGCGGCTGCGGGCGGACGGGATCCGCCTTGCGGTGTGTTCGAATGCCATTCGGCATTCGGTGGATGTGATGATGCAGCGCGCGGCACTGGCGCCATATCTGGATTTCACCCTGTCAAATCAGGATGTGGCGCGACCGAAGCCCGACCCCGAAATCTACACCCAGGCCATCGCCCGATTCGGTGTGGCGCCCGGCGAATGCCTGGTGGTGGAGGACCATGCCGGCGGCGTCCGCGCGGCGCGTGAGGCGGGGGCGTGCGTAATGCAGGTGTCTGGGGTGGAGGATGTGACCTACTCCGCCATTGTGCAGGCGATGGACTTGCAGCGCGCGGCGGTGGCGGCGTGATCGTGTTGATTCTGGGCGCCGGCCCCACTACCGGCGAGATGCCGCCGCTGTTGCTACTGGAAAATGACGGCATGCTTCTGGTCGAGCGGCTGGTGCAGGCGTGTGCACCGATCGCGTCGCGCATCGTGTTCGCGGCACGCGCCGAGGATATTCTTCGCCACCGGATCGACCGCGTGATCGCGCTGGCGGCACCGGATGCCACGGTGGTGGCGATCAACGGTGAAACCGCGGGGGCGGCCTGCACGGCGTTGCTTTGCGTTCAGGAGATCGCGCCGGAGCGAGAGTGTCTGATCCTCAGTGGCAACGAGTTCGTTGATGTAGACTTTGCTGCTGTGATCGATGATTTTCGCAAGCGGCGCCTAGACGCCGGGGTGGTCGTGTTTCCGTCCATTCATCCGCGCTATGCGCATGTCCGGCTCGAAGAGCAACTGGTGGTAGAAGCTGCGGAGAAGCATCCGATCTCGCGTCATGCCACTGCAGGTTTCACCTGGTATCGCCGCGGTGGGGATTTCATCTCGGCGGCGCAGGATATGATCCGTGGGGATGCCCAGGTGGATGGGCGGTTCTTCATCAGCCTGACGTTGAACGAATTGGTGCTCGCTGGCCGCCGCATTGGAGTGCATGCCATCAAGGCAGAGCAGTATCACCCGCTGAAATCGCTATGCCAGATGGTGAGCTTCGAGGTGGAAGCGCTGATGTGATGCCAACCTGCCTTGATGCTGAATGACCTGGCATCAAGGCAGGCTGGCGTGACGTGATGTTTCACCGATCATGATGCGTTTGGGTGGAGCTAGCCCAATGCATTACGATCCAGAAGCGAAGTTCAATAAACCTCTTTCAGGTCGGCAAGGCACTTTGTCGCGTTACCGGCAGCCAAGGATGCCTTCGCATCTTCGATCGCCTTTGCGAAGGCGACGGGCATTTTCTCAGTGCCGGACTTATACTTCAGTTCTGCCTGTTCCATCTTGGTCTGACAGAGTTGAACACTCGAGTTGTCCCCCGCGCCGCCGCCGCCCTGGGCAAATACAGGAGTGGAGGCAATCGTCAGGGCGAAGGCACCGGCCATCATGATGTTTCGGAACATTGACTGTATCCTTTTGAAGAAAGCTGACATTTTCCCAAAGGCTCACGCCGTTCTCAGCAGAACTCGCGGGGCCGCAATGGGATCAAGCTTCTAAGTCGCTTCTTAATGACTGGTTCCGATGAATCGTTCAGCAACGCGCGATACGCAGCAGATCGCGAAAACGTGTTACCACCTGCGGCAGGCCTTCGAAAACTGCCTGGCCGATGATGAAATGGCCGATATTTAGCTCCATCACTTCCGGAATGGCAGCCACGGCAGACACGTTGTCGTAGGTGAGACCGTGGCCGGCATGTACTTCCAGGCCCAGGTCATGGGCCAGCGTGGCGCCGGCGATCAGGCGTTCCAACTCGCCGTCGCAGCCATGCGCGTAGCCGCCGGTGTGAAGTTCCACGATGTCGGCGCCGATCTCGGCCGCGGCGTTCAACTGCTGTGCATCGGCATCGACGAACAGCGAGACACGAATGCCCGCCGATCGCAGAGCGGCGATCATCGGGCGGAGCGTGTTGTGCTGGCCGGCGACGTCCAACCCGCCCTCGGTGGTCACTTCCGTGCGCTTTTCCGGCACCAAGCAGCAGGCGTTGGGCCGCGTTTCCAGCGCAATCCGGACCATCTCGTCCGTGCCGGCCATTTCGAAATTCAACGGCGCGTCGATGCCGAAGCGGATCGCTGCCACGTCGGCGTCGCGGATATGGCGGCGATCTTCACGTAGATGGATGGTGATGCCGTCCGCCCCCGAAGCGATCGCCATCTGCGCCGCCAGCAGCGGCTCCGGATGCGGGCCGCCGCGGGCGTTGCGCAGGGTGGCCACATGATCGACGTTGATGCCCAGTCGCAGGGGATGGCTCAGCATGCGAGATTGTCCTTTCGTTCGGCCAACGCGGCCGCAAGATCGATGGCGGCGATGAGACTCGACGGATCGGCCTGCCCCTGGCCTGCGATGGCGAAGGCGGTTCCGTGGTCGGGCGAGGTGCGAATGATCGGCAGGCCCAGCGTGACGTTCACGCCGCCATCCATGTCCAGCGTCTTGATCGGGATCAGCGCCTGGTCGTGATACATGCACATCGCTACATCGTATTGCGGGCGTGAGCGGGCCGTGAACATCGTGTCCGGCGGCCAGGGGCCGCTGACGTCGATGCCCATCGCCCTCAACTCCTCCATGGCCGGGCGGATGATGCGTTCTTCTTCGTCGCCCATCGCACCGTTCTCGCCGGCATGGGGGTTGAGGCCGGCGATCGCCAGACGCGGGCTCTGGATGCCGAAATCGCGGCGCAGGGCTTCGTGGGTGACCCGGCAGGTCTCGACGATGATCGCCCGGGTCAGCGCCACGATCGCGCGCTGCATGGAGACGTGGATAGTGATCGGCACAACACGCAACTCAGGGCAGGCCAGCATCATCACCGGCAACGGCGCCTCGGTCAGCGCCGCCAGATATTCGGTATGCCCGGGATACTCGAAGCCAGCGCTATACAGCGTGGCCTTGCTTATCGGATTGGTGACCATGGCGGAGGTTTCACCGGCCTGGGTCAGTCGTGTGGCACGCACGATCGACTCGACCACCGCATGCGCGTTCTGCACCTCGGGTTTGCCCGCCACCGATGGTACCGCCAGCGTGATCGGCAGGATAGGCAGCGCCTCGGAAAACACTGAAACCGCCTCCGCCGCACTTTCGACGACCTTGGCGCCCGGATACAGAGCAGGGTCGCCCAGCAGCACAAACGGATAAAAATCTCGCCGCGCCTGCCACGCCGCAAGGGTGATTTCCGGCCCGATGCCGGCGGGATCCCCCATTGTCAGCGCGAGTGGGCGTGGCGTCATGCAGGAATCCTTCAGATGTGCAGCGCGCGGCCTGACACCGCGAGGGCTGCTTCCTTCACGGACTCGGACAACGTCGGGTGGGCGTGGCAGATCCGTGCGACGTCCTCGGAAGACGCACCAAACTCCATCGCAGTTGCGATTTCGGCGATCAAAGTTCCCGCATCTGCACCTAAGATGTGGGCCCCAAGCAACTTGTCAGTCCTTTTGTCGGCCAAAATCTTCACGAAGCCGTCGGTCATGCCCATTGCACGGGCGCGGCCGTTGGCGGTGAAGGGGAACTTGCCCACGGCGTATTCGATGCCCTCGGCCTTTAGCTCTTCCTCGGTCTTGCCCACGGTGGCCACTTCCGGCCACGTGTAGATCACGCCGGGAATGACGCCGTAGTTCACATGGCCGGCTTGGCCCGCCAGAATTTCCGCCAGCGCCACGCCTTCGTCCTCTGCCTTGTGCGCCAGCATTGGGCCGGCGATCACGTCGCCGATGGCGTAGATCCCGGGCACGTTGGTGGCGAAATGGCCGTTGGTGACAACGCGACCGCGCGCATCCACCGCAACGCCCACATTCGCCAGACCCAGGCTTTCCGTGTAGGCGCGGCGGCCAATGGCGAGCAACACGATATCGGCGTCGATCGTCTCGGCCGGACCGCCTTTGGTAGGCTCGACCGTCAGCGTCACGCCTGCACCGGTCTTCTCGGCCTTGGTCACCTTTGAGCCAAGCTTGAACTTGAAGCCCTGCTTGGTCAGCACGCGCTCGAACTGCTTGGCAATCTCGTTGTCGATGCCGGGGGTGATGCGGTCGAGATACTCGATCACCGTCACCTTGGCGCCAAGCCGGCTCCAGATGCTGCCGAGCTCTAATCCAATCACGCCGGCGCCGATGATCACGAGGTGCCCGGGCACGCGGTCCAGCTCCAGCGCCCCGGTGGAGGTAACGATTGTCTTTTCGTCCGTTTCCACACCAGGCAACGGCATGCTCTCGCTGCCGGTGGCGATGATGATGTTTTTCGCAATGTAGTCGGTGCCATCGACGGTCACGATGCCGGCGGCCTTGATCACGCCGGTGCCCTTCAGCCAAGTGATCTTGTTCTTCTTGAACAGGAACTCCACGCCCTTCGTGTTGGCGGAAACAACCTCGCCCTTGCGCGCCTGCATGCGGGCCAGATCCAGCTTGATCTCGCCAAGCATGATCCCGTGCTCGGCGAAGTGATGCGTGGCCTCCTCGAAATTCTCCGAAGACTGCAACATCGCCTTCGACGGAATGCAGCCCACATTCAAACATGTGCCGCCGAGAGTGGCGCGTTTCTCCACACATGCCACCTTCATGCCAAGTTGTGCGGCACGAATGGCGCACACATAGCCCCCAGGGCCCGAACCGATAACGATAACGTCGAACTGGTCGCTCATGTCAGGTGTCTCCCAAGGAAGGAAGGCGAGGGGCGTCTTGCGCAGCACGCTGGCGCGTTGAACCCCCTCCCTCCAAGACTTCAATCGAATGGGTTCTAAGAGCTCCGCCGTTAGCGGGGGCGAGGGGTAGCACCCCTCGCCTTGTTACCTTAGAGACCAAGCAGCAGGCGGCGGGGATCTTCGATCATTTCTTTGACCCGTACGAGGAAGGACACCGCTTCTTTGCCGTCGATGATTCGGTGATCGTAACTGAGTGCCAGGTACATCATCGGGCGGATCTCTACCTTGCCGTTGATGGCCATCGGGCGTTCCTGGATCTTGTGCATGCCCAGGATGCCGGCCTGCGGTGCGTTCAGAATCGGGGTGGACATCAGCGAGCCGTATACGCCGCCATTGGTGATGGTGAAGGTGCCGCCGGAAAGCTCGTCGATCTTCAGCTGGCCGTCACGGGCGCGGCGGCCGAAATCGCTGATGGTCTTTTCGATCTGTACGAAGTTCATGTCGTCGGCGTGGCGCACCACGGGCACGACCAGGCCGTTGGCGCCGCCGACAGCGATGCCCATGTGGACGTGGTTCTTATAGACCAGGTCGTCACCGTCGATCTCGGCATTCACGGCCGGGAACTCCTTCAGTGCTGAGACGCAGGCGCGCACAAAGAAGCTCATGAAGCCAAGGCGGACGCCGTTGTGCTTCTTTTCGAAGGCGTCCTTGTATTCGGACCGCAGCGCCATCGTGGCACCCATGTCCACCTCGTTGAAGGTGGTGAGCATGGCGGCGGTGTTCTGCGATTCCTTCAGGCGCATGGCAATGGTCTTGCGCAGGCGGGTCATCTTCACCCGCTCCTCGCCTTCCTCAAGCGCACGCAACGCTTTGGGCGCGGCTGCGACGGTGGGGGCGGCAGCCGGGCGTGCGAGGAAGTCGATCACGTCGCCCTTGGTGATGCGGGAATCCTTGCCGGTACCGGCACCGATCGCGGCGGGTGTTATGGATTTCTCTTCCATCATCTTGGCGGCGGCGGGCAGCGGCGCATGGCCGGAATTGGCGGCAACGTCGGACGGGGGGGTGGCGGGACGCGCCACCGGGCCGGACGGCGTCGGCGGTGGGTTCACGCCGGCGGCGGGGTTGGCGGCGGATTGCGCCACGCTGCGACCGGCCTCACCAAGGGTGCCGAGCAGGGCGCCAACCTCGACCTCGGCACCTTCCGGCGCCACGATCTCGGCCAGCGTGCCGGCGGACGGAGCATTCACCTCAACGGTGACCTTGTCTGTCTCCAGCTCAACCAAGGGCTCGTCAGCGGCAACAGCGTCACCCACCTTTTTGAGCCAACGCGCGATGGTCGCTGTGGTGACGCTCTCGCCCAGCGTGGGCACCTTGATATCCGTCGCCATAAGGTCGTTCCAGTCTTGGTATGAAGTCGTAATTTCGGTCAGGTGGTAGCGGAACCGGTGCTGCTTGACCACTCTGGCCGCAGCTTTGAAAACATCAGCGCGTCGAGACGCGAGCCGTCCGGCGCTTTTTGGCTCTCGCGCAGCCGGCCCTCCTCGACGAGGCCGAGGCTGCGATAGACATGATCGGCGCGGTGATTGCCGACCTTCATCAAGAGCCAGAACCGATGTGCCTGGGTCTGTTCGAAGACCCAGGCCATGATGCCCCGCAAAAAGTGCCGGCCGAACCCGCCACCGGGCTGGGCCATCGCGACGCGTTGGAGATAGACGTTGCCGTCTGCATCATCGACCTGGCGCAGGATGGCGAAGCCGAGCGAAGCACCCTCGGAATCGGTGGCGACGAGATAGGCGCTCGAAGTCTCACGCATGACATCGCGGTGCTTCGCCTCCTCCCAGCGCCCCACGAACCAGTCGAAACCCGGCTGGCGTTCGGTCCGCATGATGAAGGCGATATCGCCTTCATCAGCGCGGCGAAGCCGGACCGGGTCGGTTTGGGTCACAGACCGGGTCAGCCCAGGGTCAACGCCTGGGAGACCAAGGCGGCCTGCTCAGCGGCATGCACCTTGGCGAGGCCCGTGGCGGGCGAAGCTGCGGCGATACGGCCAACATAGCGTGGACGCCCAAGGGCCCCGGTCCGTGAGCCCATGGCGGTCATCACATCCTCGATTTTGCGATCGACGAAGCTCCAGGCACCCATGTTCTCGGGCTCCTCCTGGCACCAGACGATCTCGGCGTTCCGATACTCGCCCAGCACCTTGGGCAACGAGATCACCGGAAACGGATATATCTGCTCCACGCGAACGATGGCGATGTCCGTGATGCCCTTCTCACGACGCTCGGCGAGCAGGTCGTAATAGACCTTGCCGGTGCAGAGCACGACGCGCTTCATGTCCGCGCCAGCGGCAATGGTGTCGATCTCGCCGATGACGGTCTTGAACTTGCTGCCCGTGACGAAATCCGAAAGCGGGCTCACCACCAGCTTATGCCGCAGCAGCGACTTCGGCGTCATCAGCACCAGCGGCTTGCGGAAGTTCCGCTTCAGTTGGCGGCGCAGTGCGTGGAAATAGTTGGCAGGGGTCGTGAGGTTGGCGACCTGCATGTTGCGCTCGGCGCAAAGCTGCAGGTATCGCTCCAGACGGGCGGAGGAATGCTCGGGACCCTGGCCCTCATAGCCATGCGGCAGCAGCAGCACGAGCCCGGACATCCGCAGCCACTTGGTTTCGCCGGAGGCCAGGAACTGGTCGATGATCACCTGGGCGCCGTTGGCGAAATCGCCGAACTGCGCCTCCCACAGCACCAGGCTGCGCGGGTCGGCGAGGGTATAGCCGTATTCGAAGCCCAGAACGCCCACTTCCGAGAGCAGCGAGTTATAGACCTCGATCTTGGCCTGCTCGGGCGCGATGTTGTTGAGCGGGGTGTATTCGGCCTGGTTGACCTGGTCGATCAGCACTGCATGGCGCTGGCTGAAGGTGCCGCGCTGGCAGTCCTCGCCGGACAGTCGCACGCGGTGGTTGTCCATCAGAAGGGCGCCGAACGCCAGGGCTTCGCCGGTTGCCCAGTCGATGCCCACACCGGTGTCAATGGCGATGCGCTTGGCGTCCAGCTGGCGAGCGATCTTTGGGTTCAGGTTGAAGTCGGCCGGCACTTGGCTGATCGCTACGCCGATGCTCTTCAGCTCCTTTTCGGTCACACCCGTGGGGCCATCGGTCCATTCGGCCTGATCGTCCGGCTGCTTCAGGCCGGACCAGTGGCCTTCCAGCCAGTCGGCCTTGTTCGGCTTGTATTCCTTGGCGACGGCGTAGCTTTCTTCCATCTTTGCCATCAGCCCGTCCCACATCGCCGTCGCCTCGGCGGCTGAAATCGTGCCGTCGGCGATCAGCTTTTCCGCATACAGGGTGCGGGTGGTCTTCAGGTCCTTGATGGCCTTGTACATGATTGGTTGCGTGAAGGCGGGCTCGTCCGTCTCGTTATGGCCGTGGCGGCGATAGCAGACGATGTCGAGCACGAAGTCGCAGGCGAATTCCTGGCGGAACTCAGCGGCGAACTGGGCGCACCAGACCACGGCCTCGGGGTTGTCGCCGTTCACGTGCAGGATCGGAACCTGGATGCTCTTGGCCACATCCGTGCAGTATAGCCCCGAATACGCGTGCGCCGGAACTGTCGTAAAACCGATCTGATTGTTGGTGATGACGTGGATGGTGCCGCCGGTGCGGTAGCCGATCAGCTGGCTCATGGCCAAGGTCTCATAGACCAGGCCCTGGCCGGCGAAAGCGGCGTCGCCATGCATCACGATGCCCATCACCGAGTGCCGGCCCTTGGTGTCCCCCTTCATGTCCTGTCGCGCACGCACCTTGCCGACCACGACGGGATCGACGGCTTCCAGATGCGACGGGTTGGGCTGCAGCGACAGATGCACCATGTGACCAGCGATCTCGACGTCGGTGGAGGTGCCAAGATGGTATTTGACGTCGCCCGAGCCCTGCACGTCGTCCGGCTTGAAACTGTTGCCGCCGAACTCGCTGAACAGCTGCGTGTAGGGTTTTTTGACGATGTTTACGAGCGTGTTGAGCCGCCCGCGATGGGACATGCCGATCGCAACCTCGCACACACCGGCGCGGGCCGCGGTGTCGATGATCGTCTGCACGGCGGGGATGGTGACCTCGCCGCCCTCAAGCCCGAACCGCTTGGTGCCAACGAAGCGCTTCTGGCAGAATGCCTCCAGGCCCTCTGCGTCGGTTAGCTGCTGCAGGATCGTCTTTTTGGTGGCCGCGTCGAACGCGGTGGCCCAGGGCGCGCCTTCGACGCGGCGCTGGATCCAGGATTTCTGGTCGGGGTCCTGGATGTGCATGAACTCCACGCCAATCGGCCCGCAATAGGTCTGGCGCAGGGTTTTCAGAATCTGACGCGGTGTGGCCGTTTCGAAGCCGAGCACATGATCGAGGAAGATCGACCTATCCATGTCGGCTTCGGTGAAGCCGTAGGTCGCCGGGTCGAGTTCAGCATGCGGCTTGGGCTTCTGTAGACCGAGCGGATCAAGCTGCGCTTCAAGATGGCCGCGCACGCGGTAGGTGCGCACCATCATCAGGGCGCGAAGGCTGTCCTTGGTGGCGGCGCGGATATCGACCGCGGTGGCCGGCGCAGTGGCGGGGGCAGTAGGCTTGCCCCCCTTGGCGGCGGCGGGCTTCGCGAGCTCGGGCTCACCGAGATCAAAGCGGCGCGGGGCCCAGGAGGCGCCGGCGCTGTCGCTAAGTACGCCCTTGGCGTCGTCGCCCAGGGTTTCGAACAACTCGGAGAAGCTCGCATCGACGCTGGCTGGGCTGGCGACCCATTTGGCATAAAGATCGGCGAGATAGGCCAGATTTCCGCCGTTGAACGCGGTTGCGAGAATGTCGACGCCAGCCATCGGATGTGTCCTCTTTTCCGGCGGAACGCCCAGGCAGCAACCTGTTCGGCGAACCATTTCCCGGTTCTATAGCCTTAAATGGTCATCGAAACTGCACGCTGCGTGGATCACAGGAATGCTCCCGCCGCATGGGCATGCGGCGGGAGTGGCCGGCGTGTCAGCTGTGGATCGCCTTCAGCATGGTCGAACCCAGCGCCGCCG
>JAYTHH010000242.1:0-4503 GCA_043732745.1 Rhodospirillales bacterium | reverse complement strand
CCCTTCACGACATCGATGCCGAACGCCTCGACACCGCAGGCATGATGGCCCGCTGGACCGCCAAACAGTTCGACGCATCAGCAGTCATCGAAGAACATCAGGACCGCCGCAGCGCCGTCGAAGGGGCCGACTTCGTCATCAACATGGTCCAGATCGGCATGCACGAAGCAACGCTGCTGGACTTCGAAATCCCCACCAAATACGGCCTGAAGCAAACCATCGCCGACACCGTCGGCATCGGCGGCATTTTCCGCGGCCTGCGCACCATCCCCTTCATGCTCGACCTCGTGGCCGACATGCGCGAGCTCTGCCCGAACGCACTGCTGCTGAACTACACCAACCCCATGAGCATCCTCACCTGGGCCGTCTATCGCGCCTTCCCCGAGCAAAAAGTCGTCGGCCTCTGCCATAACATCCAGTTCACCGCCCGCGACCTCGCCGAATACCTGGACGTGGACATCTCCCGCCTGTCCTACCACTGCGGTGGCATCAACCACATGACATGGTTCCTCAAACTGATGATTGACGGCAAAGACGCCTACCCGGCCCTCAAGGAAGCCGCCAAAAATCCAGAAATATTCAGAAAAGACAAAATACGCTTCGAACTCATGAAGCATCTCGGCCGCTTCGTCAGTGAATCCAGCGAGCACACCGCCGAATACACCCCCTACTTCCTGCGCGACGACAGCCAGATCGCCGAGTTCGACGTCCCCGTCGACGAATACATCCGCAGAAGCGTCCGCAACCTTCGCCGCTACGCTGAAACCCGCCAGAAGCTCCTCGCTGGCGAAAGCTTCCCTCTCGAACGCAGCGCCGAGTACGGTGCCAGCATCATCCACGCCATGGTCACCGGCAAACCCGCCATCATCTACGGCAACGTGGAAAACAAAGGCCTGATCGACAACCTCCCCGAAGGCTGCTGCGTCGAAGTCCCCAT
This sequence comes from Rhodospirillales bacterium, assembly GCA_043732745.1. Classification (GTDB taxonomy): domain Bacteria; phylum Pseudomonadota; class Alphaproteobacteria; order Acetobacterales; family Acetobacteraceae; genus CAIQQQ01. The sequence goes on along the minus strand of JAYTHH010000242.1, from coordinate 3,566 downwards.
CGTGGTCGACTACAACGGCCTCCGCCCAGTCCGCGTCGGCACCCTCCCCCCAGAACTCGCAGCCCACTGTGCGCCCCACGTCTTCGTCCAACACCTCACCGTCCGCGCCGCCCTAGAAGGCGATAGAGAAAGCGTCTACCAGGCCGCCGTCCTGGACCGCCACGCCGCCAGCGTCCTAACCCTGCGCCAGATCCGCGCCATGACCGACGAACTCATCGAAGCCCACGGCAACGCCATGCCCGAAGGCATCCGCAGCAGCAATGTCAGGCAAGCCGCCGAGTAATGAACGTCAACCTATAAAAGGAGCGCCTCTCGGCATAGCTCGGATTGCACCGCTGCTGCTGGCGTCAGCAGCGGTGTTCCACAGGCCATCAAATACGCCACCACCCGATCCAATTCCTCCGGCCGCCGCGTGACATCGGCAGCGTCCCCCCGCGGCACCCAAATTACCGTTTCATACCGCGCCCGCGTCAGCAGCACGCGGTAGGTGTTGATGCGGTTCGCAATCGCCTCAGGCGCGCGGGGCAGATGCCATTTCGTGCCGGTGAAATCACGAACCAACCACGCAGCGGCGCGAATGAGATCACCACCCTAGCACAGCCCGACATGATCCAGTTCGAGTCCCTGGCAGGAGAATTCCGTGGCAACCTGTTCCAGCGCATCCGATGCGCGGACATCTTCCGGCCAGTGATCGAGAAACCAGCGGGCCACCGCCCCAGAATCCATGTGCGGCACCTCGCTGCCCAGCCCCTCGGCGCGAAGCCGCTTCGCGCCCGAACTCGCCACCAGCCCGGCACGCCGATTACCCCGCGCCTCCATCCGCAGATGAGCACGCATCGTGCTGAGATCACGGGTGATCAAAAATGGAACCGGCCCACGCGTCTCGGCCAGATGCCGCGCATGCGCGACGCGACCTTCTAGCACCGCGTCCACCCAAGGCGCCGCCACGCTGTTGCGCAGACTGCGCATTGGCACATCCAGATGCAGTTCTGCCAATGTCGTCAAATCAGCCAGGTCCGAAAGGCGCTGCCGCGGATCGGTCGCCGTGATTGTGCCTGGTGCTGCCAAAACCTTCCATTTCGGCTGCCCCTGCAAGGCCAAGCCCCATTCCGCCAACCCGCCCTCCCCGTCATGAATTTCCTGCCCGTTGCCGATCAGGCAGACAACGACGGCCCAGTCCTCGTACCGGCCCAAAATCTCCAACAGATGCGCCGGCTCCGAATCGCTCAGCCGCACCGGCCGGTCCATGCTTTTGCGGATGACATGCGCACGAGACCAGGCGCGCTGCGCTTTATCGATAACAGCGACATTCTCAGGCGGGATTTCCGTGTTACGGACATAGTGGTCGCGAAACGCCGGCAGAGCCTGGATGGACGCCTTGGTGCGCTGTCGTGCCGCCCGCATCGCGTTGCGATCCCCCCGTGCTGCATCCCGCGCCAAAGCTTCACGCAACACGTGGACCAGCGACGGATTGCCGGTCAGGAACACCGCATTGGCATCCCGCCCGGTCCCGAACACCGCGTTCAAACCGCACAGGGTTTTACCTGCGCCGGGAATGCCGGTGATGAACAAGGCGATATGCCGGCGCTCGGTCTTTGCCGTTTTCACTGCATTGAGAATGGCGTCGGTCGTTGTCGTAAGGTTGACGGCGTCGGCCCGTGCCGCCGCGATATCGGCAACGCCGTGATGCGAATACAGCGTGCAGGCGGCATCGATGATGCCGGGTACGGGACGGTACGGCGCGTGCTCCCAGGCATCGACGTCGAGCGCCTGGAACGGCTTGGGCATTCGCTGCCAAAGATCGTCGAGGATGCCGCCCAGATCGGCCGCATTCGCATCGATCGGCTCTGCGGCACCACTCATCAACAACGGCCAATACACCGGCATCGACCGTGCCCGTGTTGCGATCAGAATCGGAACGATCGGGTGATGCCGGCTGGCGGCATGGAAATCCTGCAGGTCGAGCGCATAATCCTCAACCTGTCGGCGATCGGCGTTGGTGTGCGCATCAGCGCCAATCTTGAACTCCAACACCAGCGGGCCGCGCGGCGTGATCAGCATTGCATCGATGCGGCGGCCGAGGCGACGGATCGGGAATTCCAGAATCAGCCGCCACTCCGCGGCTTCGTGCAGGGCAGTCAGCACCCGGCGCAGCAGTACTATTGTGTCTTCCCAGGCGCGGATCTGCTGCGGTTCGTTGGTGCGAAAAGATCGCGCCTGATCGAGACACAGTTTTTGCACAATCTGCTGCGGATCGTCCTGCAGGAAGTCACGCACACGCGCGGAATAAGGGGCAGACATATCGCGGCGCCTTGCAAGGTCAGCAAAGACTAATTCGCGCGCAGGAAAACCGCCAGGCAGTCCCTACCCTGCCTCCACCATTTCCCGCAATAGTTCCAGCTCCAGCCACCGCTCCTCAGACTGCGTCAACTCCGCCTCCGCATCCTGTAGCGCCTTGGTGGACCGATCAAACCCTGCCCGATCCCGAGCATAAAACTTGGGATCGCTCAGAATCCGCCGCTGCTTGGCAACCTCCGAATTCAAATTGTCGATCTGCTTCGGCAGCGTCTCCAACGCGTGCTTGTCCTTGAACGACAGCTTTTTGGCAGCCGACGGCTTCGGCGCCACCGCCTTATGCTGCTGCTTGCCGGCATCGAGATTGCTGAGCGCCGCGGGCTTGCCGCGCTGTGCCAGCATGTCCGAGTAGCCACCGGCATACTCCACCCACACGCCATCACCCTCGGAATTGATAACACTGGTACACACGCGATCCAGAAAATCGCGATCATGGCTGACGAGAATGACCGTGCCAGGATAATCAGCCAGCAATTCCTGCAGCAGTTCCAGCGTTTCGAGGTCGAGATCGTTGGTCGGTTCGTCCAGCACAAGCAGATTGGAAGGTTTCGCCAGCGCCACCGCCAATGTCACCCGCCCACGCTCCCCGCCGGACAGCACGCCCACCGGGGTGCGGGCCTGTTCGGGTGCAAACAAGAAGTCCTTCATATAGCCGATCACATGCCGGGACTGTCCGTTCACATCCACCGTCGAGCCATGATTGCCCGTCAGCGTGTCCGCCAAAGTCTTGTTCGGATCAAGTGTCGCGCGCCGTTGGTCCAGCGTCACCATCTGCAGGCTGGCGCCGATGCGGATCTCGCCGGAATCCGGCTTTAGCTCGCCGGTCAGCATTGCCAGCAAGGTGGTCTTCCCCGCGCCGTTCGGCCCAATGATCCCCACCCGATCCCCACGCAGAATGCGCGTCGTCAGGTTCTTCACGATCGGCCGATCGCCGAACGACAGCGAGATATCCTCGGCCACCGCCACCAGCTTGCCCGACATATCGGTTTCGCTGGAAACCAGCCGCGCCCCACCGGTAGGCCCATTCTTCTGCTTGCGCTGTTCACGAAGCGTATGCAGCCCCGCCAAGCGCTTCACGTTGCGCTTGCGCCGCGCCGTCACGCCATAGCGGAGCCAGTCCTCCTCCATCGCCAGCTTGCGGCCCAACTTGTGGCGATCCCGCTCCTCCTGCTCCAGCGTCTCGTCGCGCCAACTTTCAAAATGCGCGAACG
>JAYTHH010000241.1:0-4512 GCA_043732745.1 Rhodospirillales bacterium | reverse complement strand
GCTTGAGGGCTTCGAGGCCGCCGATCCAGAGGCGGGCGGCTTCGGCGTTCTTTTTGGCTTCCTCGCGCTCATCGGCGCCAATTTCCTCGTCGCTGCTGGGTTTCTCGCGGTAGCAGTGATGTGCCTCGTCGTTGATGACCACGACGCCCTTGAAGCCCATCAGCTCGTTGGCGACGCGGTTGAGCATCTGGCCTTCGGTTTCGAGCGTTTGCGGGGGTGCGTCGCGGCCTTGCAGAAGGGAGCGTCCGGTTTTGCTGATCTCCAGCGTCTCACGCAGCTTGAAGGCGTGATAGTTGGTGATAACGATCTTCGCCTTGTCGATCTCGTGCAGCATGTCGGTCGGCACCAAGTCACGGCTGCGATAGTAGCTGTTGGGGTCGTTGGGCATGAGGACGCGGAGACGGTCGCGGATGGTGATGCCGGGGGCCACGATGAGGAAGCCGCGGCTGTAGAGATTGCTGCCAGGGGTGCGGACGGCGTTGATGGTCTGCCAGGCGATGAGCATGGCCATGACTGTGGTCTTGCCGCTGCCGGTGGCCATTTTCAGAGCGGTTCGGAACAGCTCGGGGTTTGATTGCTCGTTGGCGCCGAGGAGATGCTGGCGAAAGCGATCGTAGCGCTTGTCCTTGCGGGCGACCTCGGCGAGCCAAATGGCGGTTTCGACGGCCTCGACTTGGCAGAAGAACGGGCGAACGGATGGGAAATCGTGGTGACGCCAATGGTTCAGGAGTCGTTGCGTGGCGGGTGTGACGCCCCAGTCGTTCGGGTTAGGGATGGCGCGCCAGCTGGCGACGTAACTACGGATCTCGTTGATGATGGGGGTGGGGTTGTATTCCTGATCCTCCGTTGAGAGGTCCTGCGCATCGGGCATGACAAAACTGGATTGGCCGAACTTACGCTGCTTTTTGCCTGCCTTCGGCACAGGCGTAATCAGTTCCGAGCGCCGGCGGCCCTGACGGGGCGGCTCGTTAAGCGGCTGACCTTCAGCGTCTAGTGCGTGGTGCTGCGATGGTAGAAAATACGGTGAGTTGAGAATGGGTTGATCGTAAAATGACATCCAGCCGTTTCCGATTCGCGTATGCTTCTCGATAGCTGATACGGATGTGCGCCGGGCTGCAACGGTAGAAACTTATTGCGAGAGCAGTTTTAGGTCGCAGGTGCACGAAAGGTCGAAAGTGGGTTGCATCTGAATGGACAGCCCAGCGGGGCACCCCTGCCATAGGCCGTGTCCAGGTGGAGGGAGGGCTATGGCGGTCGGACCTAATGCTGGATGCGGCGGGCGGTGAGATTACACCCAGCCTGACGGTTGTCCGGCCCTACGACCGCATTTCACGGGGCTCGTCGGGCCTCGATGAGTGCCAAACTTTTAAACCGACGCATCGGTCTCGGAAGCCGGCGCATATTTATGGTTCCGAGCTGACACCGCCAATTCACCCCGCGGGGAGCATCTTTTAGTTCGCGATGCTACCCTAGAAGCTACCCCCGCTAAAGCCGGGGGAGCATAAAGCTCATTAAGGTGTTGAAATTGTTGGTCGGAGCGGCGGGATTCGAACCCACGACCCCTTGTCCCCCAGACAAGTGCGCTACCAGGCTGCGCCACGCTCCGACCGGCCGGAAGCGTTGCATAGCAGCGACATGAGAGCACCGCAACGGATGATCGGCATGAGATTACCCAAGCAGTGCGCGCAAGGCCTCAAGCTCATGCAAAGTCTCTCGCAGCAAGATCCGCAAACGTGCAATTTCAGCGGAATCGGCGGCGGAAGACGGTGCGTCGGCCGGCGCCGGGCCAGCCGTGCCGCCGTGTTGTCCATCCGATTTCACCGCATCGCCCCGCGCCCGCGGCCGAGGGGCAACAACCGCTGGTGGCAGCCCAGGCATCGCCAACTGAAGATCGTCGGTCTCGATCTGGTCGGAGCCAGCCTTCTCCTCCGGCGCCGGCGGTGGAATATCGTCGGACAGCTTGCCGCCACCCTCGCGCAGAAGGCGTTGCACGCCTTTGATCGTATAGCCCTGAATATACAGCAGATCCGAGATGCGACGCAGCAAGGCGATATCGTCAGGGCGATAATAGCGACGCCCACCGCCGCGCTTGAGCGGCTTCACCTGAGGGAATTTGGTCTCCCAGAAGCGCAGCACGTGCTGGGGGATGTGAAGATCATCGGCCACCTCGCTGATGGTCCGGAATGCATTCGGCCCCTTCCGGACGGCCGGCCGGCCCTCGCCCGATTTCGCATCGCCCGCAGGGCCGGAGTGATCCTCATCCTCACCCGCGAGCGGACCACCATTCATTCGTCTAAGCCGTTGTCGAGCGGCGGTGCTAGATGGTTCACATGCGCCTTCAGCACTTGGCTGGGCCGGAACACCAAAACGCGGCGAGGCATGATCGGAACCTCCACCCCGGTCTTCGGGTTCCGACCGATCCGACGGCCCTTCTGGCGCACCGAAAAGGTTCCGAACCCACTGATTTTAATAGATTCACCAGTTTCTAATGCACTGCTGATCCGGGCCAGCACCGTCTCCAGCAGATCGGCCGATTCGTTTCGGGATAAACCGACCTGGGCATAGATCGTTTCGGCCAGGTGAGCGCGCGTGACAGTGTTCATGGATGGACGCTAAGCAAGGCATGAACTTGCGTCAAGAAGTCCTAGATATCAAACGTTTGATCGCCATAGGCCCACTACATCCGGACCAGTGCGGAGCCCCAGGTAAGACCGCCACCGAGCGCCTCCATCAGCACCAGATGGCCGCGCCGGATGCGCTTGTCGTGCCACGCCTCGGCCAATGCCAGCGGGATCGACGCCGCCGACGTGTTGGCATGACGATCCACCGTCACCACCACGCGCTCAGGCGGCAGGCCGAGTTTGCGACCGATGCCGTCGATGATGCGCAGATTGGCCTGATGTGGCACCAGCCAGTCCACCGCATCCTGCGACAGCCCGTTGGCGGCCAGGGCCTCGGCCACGATTTCGGACAGCCGGGTGACGGCATGACGAAAAACCTCCCGTCCATGCATCTGAAGATGGCCGGACAGATCGGGCCGGCCAACCGCGCCGTCAACGTAGAGAATGTCGCCCAGGGTGCCCTGCGCATGCAGATGGGTGGACAGGATGCCCTGGTCGTCGGCCATGCCAGTGCCGGCCCCGGCGCGCAGGAACACTGCCCCCGCACCATCGCCGAACAGCACGCAGGTGCCGCGATCGGTCCAGTCGAGGATGCGAGAATAGACCTCGGCGCCGATCACCAGTGCCCCGCGCACGGAGCCGCCGCGGATCAGGCTGTCGGCCATCGACAGCGCGTACACGAAGCCGCTGCACGCCGCCGACAGATCAAAACCGTAGCCGCCACAACCCAACGCCGCCTGCACCCGCAAGGCCGTGGCTGGGAACGCCTGGTCGGGCGTGGCGGTGGCCAAGATGATTACGTCCACATCGGCGGCGGTGGCGCCGGCGTCGACCAGGGCCACGCGCGCGGCTTCGGTCGCCATGAAGGCGCAGGTCTCGTGCTTGCCTGCGATATGGCGCTGCATGATGCCGGTCCGCTCTCGGATCCATGCATCCGACGTATCCAACGTGGCTGCCAGCTCGTCATTGGTGACGATGCGCTCAGGGAGATAGCCACCGATGCCGGCGAGAATGCTGCGTACCTGGCCTGCCCCAGCCGCACCCCGCGCGCCCGAAGGTGAGTCAGACGGCTGCAGCAACGGGGCCGATGCTGCCGATACCTGGTCCATCCTGCGATCCTGTTCCGATTTCGCTGGCCAGCACCTCGGCTGCGCGAGCCTGAAGCCCCACGATCTTGCCGAGACCCTCGCGCATGCGGTCATTAAAGCGATGCACCACCATATCCATGGCGACGTCCACCGCATGTGCAAAGCCTTGCGCGTCGGTGCCGCCATGTGATTTCACTACGATGCCGGATAGGCCTAGCATAACAGCGCCATTGTAGCGCCGCGGATCCAGCCATTCGCGCAGACGATCCAGCCCAGGCCTGGCCAGCAGGTAACCCAGGCGCGCCGCGATACCGCTCGAGAACACCTGTCGCAGCAGCTGACCAATCAGCTTGAGAGCGCCCTCGCCTGTCTTCAGCGCGATGTTGCCGGTGAAGCCATCCGTCACGATCACATCGGTGGTGCCGGCGGCGATGTCGTGGCCTTCCACAAAGCCGTGGAATTGCGGCCCGATATGGCTTTTGCGCAAAATCTCAGCAGCCCGGCGCAGGGTTTCATCGCCCTTGCTCTCTTCGGACCCCACATTGAGCAGACCGATGGTCGGTGAAGTCAGCCCCAGCACGGTGCGCGCGAACATGTCGCCCATCACGGCGAACTCCACCAAATTGCGAGTGTCGCAGGACACGTTGGCGCCCAGGTCAAGCATGACAACGTCGCCGCGGGCAGACGGGCTTATGGCCGCCATGGCCGGACGGTCGATGCCTGGCAGCGTCTTCATGACGATCTTGGCCAGCGCCAGCAGCGCGCCAGTATTACCAGCCGAAACCACGCCAGAGGCCTCACCT
>JAYTHH010000240.1:0-4515 GCA_043732745.1 Rhodospirillales bacterium | reverse complement strand
GGTCGAGAACATGCCGTCCGGCACCGCCCAGCGCCCCGGTGACGTGGTGAAATCCTATTCCGGCCAGACCATCGAGGTGCTGAACACCGACGCCGAGGGACGGCTGGTGCTGGCGGATGTGCTCTATTATTGCCAGCAGCGCTTCGACCCGAAGTTCATGATCGATCTGGCCACTTTGACCGGCGCCATGATCGTCAGCCTCGGCCATGAATATGCCGGCTATTTCAGCAACGACGACAAGCTCGCAGCCGAGCTCTACGCGGTGGCAGAGGAAACCGGCGAGAAGCTTTGGCGGATGCCGCTCGCCGATGCCTACGACAAGCAGCTCAAATCCGAGATCGCCGACATGAAGAACATCACGGGACGGCCGGGCAGCGCCATCACCGCAGCGCAGTTCATCCAGCGCTTCGTGAACGGCAAGACCTGGGCGCATCTGGACATCGCCGGCGTGGCGTGGAGCAGCAAGGACACCGCCACCATCCCGAAAGGAGCCACCGCCTATGGCGTGCGCCTGCTCGACCGGCTGGTGTCGGCGCATTACGAGAGCTGATGCTTAAATTTAGAATTGGCTCGTCGGCGCCGAAGGCCTCGGCGCTGGCGGTGCCGGTCCTTCAGAATTCTGTTGTTCTGCCGGAATGGCAGGGTGCCGCCGAAGTGGCCGACTTTACCGGTAAAGCCGATACCGTCTGCGAGATCCTGACCGGGGACAGGCCGGTTCTTCTGGTGGGCGTGGGCGAACACCCGACCGAGGCGGCCTATCGCAGGGCCGGCGCAATGGCAGTCGCGCGCCTGCCGAACATACGCCGGCTAGCGCTCGATATGCGTGCCTTGCTGCCGGCGCTGGGTGCGGCCTTCGCGCAGGGAGCGGCGTTGCGTGGCTGGCGTCCCGCCGATCTGCGCAGCATCCCCGATCCTGATGCCCCTGCTTTGGCCGCCATCGATCTGCTGAGCGAGATGCCCGGCATCGAGGCCGCCTGGGAAGCCGCCCACGCCGCCTGGCGCGGTGCGCAATTTGCCCGCGATCTTGTCACCGAGCCGTCCAACACGCTCACCCCCAAAGGCTTTATCGAGCGGCTTAAGGTGTTGGAGAAGGCCGGCGTGCAGGTCAGCGTGCTGAAACGCCGCGAACTCGCGCATGAGGGGTTGGGGGCATTGCTGGCCGTGGGCCGCGGGTCCGAGCATCCGCCCCGGCTGGTCGTGCTGCGGCTCGAAGCCGCCATGGAGGCTGCCCCGGTGTTGTTCGTGGGTAAGGGTATCACCTTCGACACCGGCGGCATCTGCGTGAAGCCCGCCGACAAGATGTGGGAAATGCGGGCAGACATGGCCGGCGCCGCCGCCTGCGCTGGCGCGATGCTGGCGCTCGCCCTGCGCGGTTCGCCCGCGCCTATCGTGGCGATCCTGGCACTGGCCGAGAACGCGCTGGGCGCCGAGAGCTACCGCCCGTCAGACGTGCTGACGAGTTTTTCCGGCAAGACCATCGAGGTGATCGATACCGACGCCGAGGGACGCCTGGTTCTGGCCGACGCCTTGGCCTGGGCTGTGGCACGCCATCGTCCGCAGGCGATCATCGATCTCGCCACACTCACCGGCAGCATCGTCACCGCGCTGGGCCACCATATGGCCGGCATGTTCACCAACGACCCCGCCCTCGCCGCCCACGTCGCCGCCGCCGGCGAAGCGGTGGGCGAACTGGTCTGGCGCATGCCGATCGGCGAAAGCCATCGCGAGGACGTCGAGTCCGACATCGCCGATCTGCGCAACTGCAAGCCCGGCCGCATGCAGCCCGATGCCTGCCAGGCGGCGGCATTCCTGCGTGAATTCGTGGACGACACCCCCTGGGTCCATCTGGACATCGCGGCGATGGATACGGCGGAGCAGGCCACCGACCAGCACGCGATGGGTGCCACAGGCTTCGGCGTGCGTCTGCTGGACCGCCTGATCGCCCAGCGCTTCGAAGATCCGCACCGGGCCTGACGTGGCAGAGATCGGCTTCTACCACCTCACCCGCACCGGTGCCGACCAGGCGTTGCCCGCCCTGCTCGGCCGCACGCTCGCCGCCGGCCAGCGCGCGGCGATCATCTGCGGCACGCCAGAACGCGTTGCGGCGCTCGATGCCTCGCTCTGGCTATGCCCGGAGCCGGAGTGGCTGCCCCACGGCACCGCCGCATCCGGGGAAGCGGACCTGCAACCGATCTGGCTCACCACCGAAGACGAATCCCCCAACAACGCCCGCTTCCTGTTCCTCATCGACGGCGGCATCTCCGCACGGCTCGACCAGTTCGACCGCGTGTTCGATCTGTTCGACGGCAATGACGAGGCAGCGCTTGCCGCGGCACGCGGACGCTGGAAAGCGGCCAAGGAGGCCGGCCACGCGCTTACCTATTGGCAGCAAGGCCAGCGCGGCTGGGAGAAGAAGGCGTAATGGCGAATTGTCCGTGGGGTGGGGCGCTCTTTTGGCCGAGGTTACAAACCCTTGTAAAGATTCGGCCACCGCTTCTGCACAACCTCACGCGTGTCCGCATACGCATGACACGTGTTCAACAGCCGTGGCCTCGCGCTCGGCGTCTCGCTCTCCTGCTTCGCGCGCATCGGATAAGTCGTTTGGAACGCCACGGTCGCTATCTGCTGCAAAAGCTCGCGGATATGCGTGCAGCCGACGGACCCGCCCAACCGCTCGTTGCTGGCCTTCAGAAACCCTGATTTAATGCTCAATCCAACCAGCCGCCCAAACGTCTCGGCCCCGCCGGGGCAGATCGCGAAAGGCCCCGCTTCGGTCACGGCTTCGGCCGCCGTGATGGTCAGGTTCTCGTCCACCGTGATCCGGGCGCGCATGTGATGCAGCGGATCGCCCACGCGCACCGTTCGGGTGTCGATGTCGAACGGGTAGGATTTGGTGTCGGTGATCTCGGCCTCGATATCGAACTGGCCATCTTCGCGCTGGAAACCGTGCAAGGTGATGGCGCGTGTGTGCAGGTGCTTGCGCGGTGCGGCTTCGCTCAGCGGCATGTAGGCTCCCTAACCAAAAGGCGGCATTGCAGCATTGCATCATAACAGAGATCGGCGGCCCATCAGGGTGTGCTGAAATCGAGCGCCAGATGCGCCTCATCGTAATAGACACCATTGACGCAAAGCGCCTTCCTCTCCAGGCCGTACGTCGAGAAACCCAAGCCCTCATACAGCCGCTCCGCCTGGGTGGCCGGCCTGCACCGAGCAATGCAGCAGCACGACGATCTCGCGCGCTCGGTCGATGACCGCCTGGGCCAGCGCGCGTACGACGCCCCTGCCGCAATGCGACGGCGCCACATAGACGCCCCACATATGCCCCTTGTGGCTGGACTTCCGGCCATCCTCCCGCTTCAGCCCGGCCATGCCAACCAACACCGGGCCATCAAAGGCGCCGAACACGGCACCAGGGGCGGCGTTTTCGATCCCGGCCCGAAAATCACTCTCGGTTCGCTCCAGCGTTTCCTCGTAGCAGGCACCGAATGCGGTGGGTTCGGTCCGCAATGCCTCAAGCCGCAGCGCCCGAAACAGCGCCGCGTCATCCGGCATCAGAACACTGATCTGGAACACTAGAGCTTTTTCCGATCGATAGGAATCGGAGAAAATCTCTAGTCCCCTGTTTTGTCAAGCATCTTTATCCGATCGGATGATTCCGATTGGTCGGATGATGCTCTACAACCGCGCCTCGGCGACATGCAGGAGAACGCCGGAGGGATCGACGATAAAGCCGACCATCAGGCCGCACTCGGCCACAAGCTTCTCCGCGTCGACATGGCTTGCCCACCACGGCTCCACGTTGCGCACCAGCACAGTTGCAGCATCCTGTTATCAGCCCATTCCGCCTGCTAGTGGTTCTGCATGATGCACACGTCCTTGTCGTTGTGCGTGGCGCGAAATCCCAGCGCCTCATACAATTTGCGGGACTTTTCAAAGTCCTTTGCCGGCACGAAGGGACGCAGTGCAAGTTCCTGTTCCATTGCCTCAGTCCTGTCAATCGGTGGCCAGGCGAGCGTAAATCATCACGCTGCGGTAGCCATTCCACAAGCGCAAACGGTCACGCAGCTTTACCGCATCGCATGGCGGCCTCAGCCAAACGGATGCTCGCTGGTTTTGCCCAAAGGATGCCGTGGCGTAGCGTGCACCAAGAGCAGACGGAGAGTTCGCATGACGCCCCAAGCAGCATTGGCCCAGATCTGGGCCGAAACCGGGCTCGATTCCGCAATCCCCAATGCCGCGGTCCTCACTGGCGAAGGTCCTGGCCTGCCATCGTCCTTCCATGTCGGTATCGCCGCCGTCGCCACCATCGCCGCCACCGGCCTCGCGGCCGCTGCACTCTGGCGCCTGCGCACCGGCCGCCAGCAGAGCGTCACTGTCGACCTGCGCCACGCCTGCGCCGATTTTCGTTCGGAACGCTATCTCAGGCTCGGAAACAGCGCGGCACCCGCACGGCGCGACCGGCTGTCCTCGCTCTATCGGACGGCGGATGGTTGGGTGCGCCTGCATATGAACTTC
>JAYTHH010000239.1:0-4517 GCA_043732745.1 Rhodospirillales bacterium | reverse complement strand
AGACATCTACATGTTGATCCGCGTGCTGCATGACTGGTCAGATGAAGACTGCCTGCGAATCCTAAGGGCTTGCCGGGCGGCAGCGGCACTCAATACGGTCCTGCTGATTTGCGAGCAAATTCTTGAGCCGAATCCCGCGCAGGGGCTGCCGACCAGCTACCTGGTCGATACACAAATGATGGCGATGTTCGGGAGTGCGCGGGAGCGGACCCTGGATGAGTTTGCCCTACTTCTGTCTGAATCCGGCTTTGCCCTACAGCGAGCCATTCCCACGCAGTCCCCTGTTTGGATTGTCGAGTCCACTCCGTTATGAACCGTTACGTATCGGTGAACACCGTGAGAAATTTGATTTTCGCACCGCGCCAATGTCTGCTTCACATCACCAACCATCCACCAAGGGCATGACTTGCATATCCGCTACCCGGAACCGGGCTAGTGCGGTTGGGTGACTGGGATGGCGCTAAGCAGCCGATACCGTGCCGCACCTGGCCTCCGCGATCGAGGACGCTTTCTGGGCTTATCTACACTGGGCTGGGTCGGAAATGGACGTTCAAATAGAGGCACCATCCGATTTTCATAGCGTTTCACTGGATTATATGTTCTTGTTTCGTTCGTGAATTCCATATCCCCTTCCGACCGTTTCGCGCTGACCACCTCGGCCTTGTGCCGGGCGGTGGCCGCGTGTTTGGGGCGGGGTTTGATGACGCCTGCGATGATCGTGCTTGTTTGGACGCGGGTGCGGCGGGCGGAAGGCCTGTTTTTGGCGTTGGTCGAGCGGGTGCGGTCGGGGCGGTTTCGTGGAGGATGGACGCGGGCAGGTGGGGCTGCCGGGGGGACTGCGTGCGGTGGCGTTCGTGTGCCGGCCGGTTTGGAGCGGGGGCGGCTACCGCTGGGGTTTGGCTGGTTGATGGGGGTGATGCCTTACGAGGCGGCGGGGTATGCGGGGCAGTTGCGAACGGTGCTGGCAGAGCCTGAAGTGGTGGCGCTGCTGCGGGATGTGATGCAGGCGCGACGGATTCTGGGGCCGGTTTGCCGGATGCTGGGCGTACAGATCCCGGGAGTGATGCCGCGGGTAGTGGCGGTAGATGACGTAGTTTCGGTTGTGGCTTCAGGGCGAACGCGCGTGGCGCGAGCTCGGGAGGCGGTGGATTTGGGGCGAGTGCCTTTGCCGCGGGGCGTGTTGACAGCGGCGCGGCGTCAAGGATTTGGGAAGGTCGGATTTGTGAAAGACAGTTAGGGGGTTGCGCGAAGGTGCGGGGTATTTGTTCCGGTGTGTGGATGAGTTTGGGATGAGATGGCTGGTGCGGCGGTGGTGACGCGCCAGAATGGGCTTTGCCCTGGGACCGGCGCGCGGCTCCGTAGAGTGGCCTTCAGCCCACCGTTTCATTGCTGGGGTGAGATGGGCTGAAGCCCACCCTATGATTGTGGTTCGTTCTTGTTGCACTCGACCAGGGCTCGCAACGCCGCGTTGGCGCGGGTTTGCCAGCCTGGACCAAGGGCGCGCAGGCGTTCCAGGTCGTCCTGGTCCAGACGAAGCGACACGAGTTTCTTGGGCATGGCGAGGGTCGTGCGGCCGCGGCGGCTGATCTGGCCGGTGATGTTGATCTCACCGCGGGCCAGCATTTCCAGATTGCGTTCCGAGGCGTCGTCTGGGTCAACCCAGGTCGAGGTGGAAACGATTTTCTTCACGTGCATGGCCATACCTCATTGAAATGACATGGCCGGCAGATCCGCATGGGGTCGAGACCACCACCACGAAGCGGCGGTGCAGATGTGTTGCGGTGATCTTTCGGATTTCGCCGTCGTCGAGCTGGTCGTCGTTTATCGTGTTGACCTGGACGTCGAACACCAGTTCGACGTCCAGGAAATCCAGGCCTCACGCATCGAGGGTATTCGCCCGTTTGACGGGCTCAAAGGTGATTTGCGCGTTTTTTTAGTATCTACAAGAATGTTGGAGGTCAGGTATCCGGGGTAATCACTGTCGACAGCCGGCGGATCGCGTCCTCGTTGCCGGTGGCGGCGGCGCGGCGCAGCCAGCTATAGGCGATGGCGTCGTTGTGGGGCACGCCGTCGCCGTTGAAATACAGATTGCCGATCCGACGCATCGCATCGCCGTTGCCGGCGTCTGCCGCCTTCGTGAAGTTCTCGATGGCGAGTTTGAAATCCTGCTTCACGCCGCGCCCTTCGACGTACAAAATCCCGATCCCGGTCATGGCGTCGGTGTTGCCGACCTGGGCTGCAGTGCGGTACCAGCGCATGGCCTCGGGGTAGTTGATCGGTGTGCCGAGGCCGTAGTGGTAGGCGCGGCCCAGGCTATAGGCGGCGCCGGGATGGTCGTGGCCGGCGGAGCTCTGGAACCAGGCGAATGCCTTTTTCCGATCTTGCAGCACGCCGCTGCCGCCTTTGTCGGCGATCATGCCGAGCGTGTATTCGGACGACGGATCGGACGCCGCTGCCGAAGGCGTCAGCCAATGCGTGGCCTCGCCGAAATCCTTCACCACGCCGAAGCCCGTGTAATACATCGTACCGATGCCGCGCTCTCCGCGATGGTCGCCCTGCTTGGCGGCGATGGTGAAATTGTCCAGCGCCTCTTGCGGCTTGTTGGCGGCCAAGGCGGCGATGGCGCGGCGGTGCGCTTCGTCGGCGCTGATCGGCGCCGGCGGGGGCGGCGGGGCCGCGCATCCGGCCAGCAGCACGATCAGACACAGCGCCTTACGAATGGGATGCATGGAGCGAGACTTCCGGAAAATTCTGAGGTCGTCATAGCCGATCCGGCCATATGGGTGACAGTGGGGAAAGGCTGCGCTACTTCACTGTTCAGCCTTCTCAGCAAGCCCTCGCGCGCGCCATTGGAGATATCAGTCTTCGCCATGACCAGCAGCAACGACATCCGCGCCACCTTCCTCGACTATTTTGGACGTCACGGCCATCAGGTGGTGGAAAGCTCGCCGTTGGTGCCGCGCAACGATCCGACGCTGATGTTCACCAATTCGGGCATGGTGCAGTTCAAGAACGTGTTCACGGGCCAGGAACGCCGGCCCTACACAACAGCTACGACTGCGCAGAAATCGGTGCGTGCCGGCGGCAAGCACAACGACCTTGATAATGTCGGCTACACGGCGCGGCATCACACGTTCTTCGAGATGCTCGGCAATTTCTCGTTCGGGGACTATTTCAAGGAGCAGGCGATCACCCATGCCTGGACCCTGCTGACGCGGGATTTCGGGCTGGATAAAAGCAAGCTGCTGGTCACCGTCTATCATGAGGACGAGGCGGCCGCGGATCTGTGGAAGAAGATCGCGGGGCTGCCGGACGAGCGGATCATTCGCATTGCGACGGCGGACAATTTTTGGCGGATGGGTGATACCGGGCCGTGCGGCCCGTGCTCCGAGATCTTCTACGATCACGGCCCGTCGATTCCCGGTGGGCCGCCGGGCTCGCCGGATGAGGATGGCGATCGGTTTATCGAGATCTGGAACCTCGTGTTCATGCAGTATGAGGAAGGCCCGCCGGGCACCCGCGTGCCGCTGCCGCGCCCATCGATCGATACCGGCCTGGGGCTTGAGCGTTTCGCCGCCATCCTTCAGGGCAAGCACGACAATTACGACACTGATACGTTTCGCGCGTTGATTCTGGCGAGTTCCGAGGCGGTGGGGCAGGACGCGGACGGGGTGTTCAAGACGAGCCATCGCGTGGTGGCCGATCATCTGCGCAGCACCTCGTTCCTGATGGCCGATGGGGTGCTGCCGTCCAACGAGGGGCGTGGGTATGTGCTGCGCCGGATCATGCGTAGAGCCATGCGGCACGCGCACATGATGGGGGCCCGCGATCCTGTGATGTGGCGCCTGGTGCCGGCGCTGATCCGCCAGATGGGTGCCGCGTATCCGGAGTTGGGCCGGGCGGAATCGCTGATCACCGAGACGTTGCGGCTGGAGGAGACGCGGTTCAAGGCGATGTTGGAGCGCGGGTTGGGGCTTCTGGCGGAAGAGACCGGCAAGTTGGGCGAGGGCGCGCCTTTGGCTGGCGATGTCGCGTTCAAGCTGTACGACACGTTCGGCTTTCCGCTCGACCTCACGCAGGACGCGTTGCGCGAGCAGGGGCGCCGGGTGGATGTCGAGGGATTCGAACACGCCATGGCCGACCAGCGCCGGCGGGCGCGGGCGGCGTGGTCCGGCTCGGGTGAGGCTGCCACCGAGAAGGTGTGGTTCGAGCTGAAGGAGAAGTTGCCGGCCAGCGAGTTCCTGGGGTATTCCACCGAGGCAGCTGAGGGTGAGATTCTATCCGTTGTGCAAAACGGTCTGCCCGTGGCGCAGGCGGAGGTTGGGGCCGACGTGGCCATCATTCTGAACCAGACACCCTTCTATGCCGAAAGCGGTGGGCAGGTTGGCGATCACGGCGTGATCTCGGCGGCGGGGCTGCGCATCGAGATCACCGATACGCAAAAGAAGCTTGGCAGTCTGTTCGTTCATCTGGGCCGGATCGTCGAAGGCACGGCGAAGGTCGGCACCGCCGTTCGG
>JAYTHH010000238.1:0-4522 GCA_043732745.1 Rhodospirillales bacterium | reverse complement strand
ATCGGCGAAAGTCGCGCGTGTTTCAGATGCGCCAGCTCGGCGGTATGATCTGCCACCCGGAAATACAGATCCGTTTCGCTCGGCAGCAGCAGCACCCGCGCCTTGATCGATGACAGCGCCAGCGCAAGATCGCCGCCATACAGCGTATTCTCGCTGATATCGCCATGCATCCAGGTCACAGCCTGGGCATACAGATTGGCCGCTGGCCGCGCCTGAAACCGCACCGCCCAGTCTCGTTCGAGGAACGTCTCTAGATCCGGAGCCCCCAGCGCGCTCATGTAAAGGCCAGCCCGGTAGAAATCCTGGCTTAGCCCCCATCCTGCATAGATATGCCCGAACGCCCGCTTGGCCGGCATCGGCTCGGCGCTGAATCGGCCATCGCCCAAATGCTCCGGCGCGGCCTCCAAGGTCCGCAGGAGTCCAGATAGAAAAACCTTGTTATGCGCCGCCGTCCGCGCGCTGCCGCAGACGATCACCGCATGATCCACCGCGTCCGGAAACGCCGCCGCCCAGTGATAGGCCTGCTGCGCCCCCATCGAGAATCCGTAGGCCGCGTGCACGCGGCTGATGCCGAACTGTTCGTCCAACAGCCGCCTCTGCGCCTGCACGTTGTCCCAGGCCGTAACCAATTTCGGGAAATCTGGATGCGTGTCGGCCGAGCTGGACAGCCCGTTGCTGAACATGTCCGGGATGACGATGAACCAGCGCGTCGGGTCCAGAATCCCGTCCGGCCCAATCAGCCATTCCAGATCGGGATGCCCCGCACCGTAGCTGGTGGGATAGACGATCACGTTGTCCCTGGCGGCGGACAACGTGCCATGCGTCTTCCACTCCAGCCGCGCGTCTCGCATCACCTCGCCCGACTGCATCGTGACATCACCGAGCTCGAACGTGCCGCGCTGCTGCGGCCAGGCGAGGACACTCACGGTGCCATCGTCACGTCGACGACTTCTTGGCGGCAGCTCCCACCGGGGGGGCTCCAGCCGGGGGGGCTCCCGCAGTGGGGGACGCCACGACGGGTGTCTCGGCCAGTTGCGCCCGCAGCGTGTCGATCTCGGCGCGCAGTGAGGCCAACTCCTCCTGCACCGCCTGGCCGGCTGCTTCGCCGGCGGTGCGTGTTACCGGCTTGCCCTCGTGGCCGGCTTCCTGGGGGTAGAATGGCGAGAACAGGCTCATAGCCCGCTCCACCATCGCCATGTTCTGCCGCCCCACCTCGTCCAGCCGGACCGGGAAGAAGGTCCCCACCGTCTGCTGCATCGCCTTGCTCATCTGCTCCTGCTGGCTGGCGAAGCTGGACATCGCCTGTTCCAGATAATTGGGCACCAGGCCCTGCATTGAATTTCCATAAAAGCCGATCAGCTGGCGCAGGAAGCCGGTGGGAAGCATCGCCTTTCCCTTGCCTTCTTCCTCGACGATAATCTGCGTGAGCACGCTGCGCGTGATGTCGTCACCGGTCTTGGCGTCGTACACCACGAAGTCACGTCCAACTCGCACCATCTCGGCCAGCGTATCGAGCGTGATGTAACTGGAGCTCTCGGTGTTGTACAAACGGCGATTCGCGTATTTTTTGACCACAACGGGCTGCATGTCGACATCGGCCGTTTGTGCTTTTGGTATTTCCGCCATCACATCCCCGCTTTGCGCATGCTTGACGATAGCACGAAGGTGCGAAGTTCCAATGGTGCAGCGCAGCGGTTTTAACGTTCCAGCATCGGGGCTATGACTTGGTGGAAACGAACGATCCCACGCAGGTGCGACTGCAGCAGGACTGGCAGACCATCTGGCAGAGCGAAATGGCCTCAAAGGCGGTCGATCGTGAGATGCTCGAAGGTGTGGCCACAGCCGCAAGAACATGGTCCGCTCTGGCCGCGGCCTTTCAGGAGGGCATGAATGCGGGCTACCGAGACGGAGCTTCCCTTGCCGGCGAGCACCAGCATGGCGCCGGGCCCGGGACGTCGCCCCGGCCCCCGCCCGCTCGCCCTGCACATGATGCTCGCGAGCCTCAGGTCGAGCGGCTCACCCGACGCGTGGCCGAGCTCGAGCGCCGACTGGCAGAGCTTGATGAACCGGCTGGCCCAGCAAGACGGCGCAAACGCCCCAGCGCTGGGGCCTGACGCCGCTCTTATTCATGGAATCGCCGCCTATCGCAGGCATCCCTGGTCGCGCGACATCGAAAGTCCCGCTACATCGTGGTCGGAAGGCGAGACGCTGCTGCGTGATTTCGGCGGCGACAGCAACGGTGCAGCACCCGTCCTGTTGGTGCCCAGCCTGGTCAATCGGGCCAGCATCCTCGATCTGTCCGCCGCCCGCTCGCTGGCGCGTTATCTGGCCGGCGCCGGTCTGCGGGTGCTGCTGCTGGATTGGGGCTGGCCCGATGCGCAGGCCCGCACGCTGGACCTGGATGCGCTAATCACCGGCCGTCTGGCTCGTGCCATCGAAGCCACCATTGAACACGCTGGCGAGGGCGGGCGCGTCACCCTGGTTGGCTACTGCATGGGCGGTCTGCTGACCACGGCGGTGGCCCAGTTGCTGCCCCACCGCATCGCGGGCTTGGCACTGCTGGCCACCCCGTGGGACTTCCACGCCGACATGGCCGCGCCGTCCGACATGGCGCGAATGCTGGACGCGCTGGAACCGGTGATGGCGGCCAGCGGCACCATGCCGGTGGATCTGCTGCAGATGATGTTCAGCGTGGCCGATCCGCATGCCGTGGGGGACAAATACCGCGCCTTCGGCCTGGCGGCACAGGACAGTGACCGCGCCCGCCAGTTCGTTTCGATCGAGGACTGGCTGAACGACGGTGTGCCGCTGGCCGCCCCCGTGGCGCGGCAATGCCTGCGCGACTGGTACGGCGCCAACGCCCCGGCCCGCGGCACCTGGCGCGTGGCGGGTCAGGCCATATTGCCCCAAACCCTTCGTCTGCCCTGCTTCGCCGCCATCCCGGACCGCGACCGCATTGTGCCGCCGGAAAGTGCGCTGGCGTTGGCGAGCGCGATCCCCGGCGCCACAATCGTGAAGCCGAAAGCAGGCCATATCGGCATGGTCGCCGGCGCCTCCGCCCATCACTCCCTCTGGGCGCCGCTGGCGTCCTGGGCGATTGGTGTGCCCGCCCACCCGATTGGCTTTCGCAAATCACGACGGAAGGTTAAACTTCTAAAGTAAGGTGGGGCAAACCCGCCAGGGAGAGGCCAGAATGGACGACATCGTCATCGTATCCGCCGCACGCACGCCCGTCGGCAGCTTTACCGGCGCCTTCGCAAGCGCGCCCGCCCATGTGCTGGGCACCGTCGCCATCACGGCGGCACTCGCCCGCGCCGGGCTGGAGGCCGCCGATATTGGCGAGGTCATCCTCGGTCAGGTGCTTACCGCCGGCCAGGGGCAGAACCCCGCCCGCCAGGCCGCCCGCGCCGCCGGGATTCCCGACAGTGCGACCGCCTTCGGCATCAACCAGGTGTGCGGCTCGGGCCTGCGCGCCGTGGCGCTCGCCGCCCAGCAGATCCGCAGCGGCGAGAACGACATCGTGCTGGCCGGTGGTCAGGAAAGCATGAGCATGTCGATGCACGCCGCCTATCTGCGTGCCGGCCAGAAGATGGGCGACATGCAGCTCATCGACACGATGATCAAGGATGGCCTGTGGGATGCCTTCTTCGGCTACCACATGGGCACCACGGCGGAGAACGTGGCCAAGGCCTTCCAGATCACCCGTGAACAGCAGGACGAATTCGCCGTCGCCTCGCAGCACAAGGCCTCCGCCGCACATAAAGCCGGAAAATTCATCGATGAGATCGCGCCGGTCACGATCAAGGGCCGCAAGGGCGACACGGTGGTGGATGCCGACGAATACATCCGTCACGACAGCAGCATGGACGTTATGGGCAAGCTTCGCCCGGCCTTCAGCAAGGACGGCACGGTGACGGCCGGCAATGCATCCGGCCTCAACGACGGCGCCGCCGCCATCATCGTGATGTCCGCCAAGGAAGCCGCTCGCCGTGGCCTGACGCCGCTGGGCCGCATCGCCAGCTTCGCCACCGTGGGCGTCGACCCGTCGGTGATGGGCACCGGCCCAATCCCGTCCAGCCGCAAGGCACTGGAGCGCGCCGGCTGGAAGGCCGCCGATCTGGATCTGGTTGAAGCGAACGAGGCGTTCGCCGCGCAGGCCTGCGCCGTCAACAAGGACATCGGCTGGGATACGGCGAAGGTGAACGTCAACGGCGGCGCCATCGCCATCGGCCACCCGATCGGCGCCTCGGGCGCGCGTATCCTGACCACGCTGCTCTACGAAATGGGCCGCAGAGACGCCAAGAAAGGCCTCGCCACATTGTGTATCGGCGGTGGCATGGGCGTGGCCATGTGCATCGAGCGTTAGAGTATCCGTCTGGGTCAAGCTCTGCTTGGGGTCCAATTTCGCTGGTTCCTGAGCAGCGCGTTTGCGAGCACGATGAGCTTTCGCATGACCGCGACGATGGCGACCTTGTTGGGTTTTCCGGCGGCGACGAAGGCTTCGTATTTCTGCTTCATGGTT
>JAYTHH010000237.1:0-4533 GCA_043732745.1 Rhodospirillales bacterium | reverse complement strand
ACTCGCCACGATGGCGTTCCTGGCCCCGCCGGGCGCCCAGTATCGGCCGAAGGACGGCAAGGACGATCCGGACGTGCTGGCCGCCTGGCACGACATGAGCAACCTGCCCACCAGGGACGAACGAAAAGCGGCGTTTGGGCGGATGCAGCAGGTGATCCTTGAGCGCGCCTATGTGTTTCCGTTTGGCTCGTTGACGAAGGTGCAGGCCAGCCGCGCCAATGTTTCCGGGTTCGTGCCGTTCCGCATTCCGCGCATGTCCAACGTCTGGTTCAACAACTAAGGGTGATCAGGCTCCTTTTGCTGCGTCTCGCCGGAGCGGTCCCGGTTCTGCTGATGGTCAGCGTCATCAGCTTCGGGTTGATGCGGCTGATCCCCGGCGATCCCTCGGCGGCGATCGCGGGTCTGTCGGCCACGCCACAGATGGTGGCGCAGATCCGCGAGCAACTGGGGCTGGACCAGCCGCTGCTGACCCAGGCCCTGCACTGGTATGGCGGGCTTCTGCATGGCGATCTCGGGCGCAGCATTCTGCTCGGCCAAAGCGTGTTCTGGTCGACGATGGAGCGTCTGCCTGTGACGATGGCGTTGTCGGCCTATGCGCTGGTGATCACTTTGGTGGTCGGCATCGGCGCCGGCGTGCTGGCGGCGTTGCGGCAGAATACCTGGGTGGACCAGGCGGCGATGATGGTGGCGATGCTGGGCATTTCAGTGCCGAATTTCTTTCTGGGGCTGCTGTTCATCATCTGGTTCGCCGTCGGTCTCGGTTGGCTGCCGACCGGGGGCTATATTGCGTTCACCGACGATCCCTGGGGCTGGTTTCGGACCAGCACGATGCCGGCGGTGTCGCTCGCCTTGCTCAATATCGGCCTGCTGGCCCGGGTGACGCGCAGCACCATGCTGGAGGTGCTGCGGCAGGACTATGTGCGCACCGCACGCGCCAAGGGGCTGCCGCGGCATCTGGTGGTGGGCAAGCACGCGCTGGCCAATGCGATGATCCCGATCACGACGGTGGTGGGCATCATTGTGAGCCTGTTGGTGTCCGGCTCGGTGGTGACGGAGACATTGTTCAGCATCCCGGGGATCGGGCAGTTGCTGACCTCCGCGGTTCTTGGGCGCGACTATCCGATGGTGCAGGGTGGACTGCTGCTGGTGGCCGCCATGCTGGTGCTGGTGAACCTTGGTGTGGACATGCTCTATGCGATGCTCGACCCAAGGATTCGCTATGAGCGATAATCCCGCTCGCGCCACGTTGCGGCGGCTCATGAAACACCGGTTGTTCGTCACCGGGTTGGTGCTGTTCGCCGTTATCCTCACCCTGGCGGCGCTGGCGCCTTGGATCACCACGGCCGATCCGACCAAGCTCAGCATCCGCGCGAAGTTCAAGCCGCCATCTGCGGATTTCGTGTTCGGCACCGACAATCTCGGCCGCAGCCTATGGTCCCGCGCGGTGTGGGGGGCGAGGCTTTCGGTGGAGATCGGCGTGGCCGTGGTGGTGCTGAACGCCATCTTCGGCACGCTGGTGGGGGCACTTGCCGGCTATTTCCGCCGGCTCGACGGCCCGCTGATGCGCATCAACGACGCGTTGATGGCGTTTCCGGCCATTCTGCTGGCGATCGGCATCACCGCCGTGCTCGGCCCCAGCACCGAGAACGTTATTTTGGCACTTGCCGTGGTCTATATCCCGCGCACCGCCCGCATCGTTCGTGGTTCCGTGCTGGTCTTGCGGGAGATGGAATATGTGCAGGCCGCGGTTGCCGCCGGGGCCGGGCATTTTCGCATTCTGCGCACGCATGTGATCCCGAATGCGCTGGCGCCTTTGATCGTGCAGCTCAGCTTCCTGTTCGCCTATGCCGTGCTGACCGAGGCAACCCTGTCGTTCCTGGGCCTGGGTGCGGTGCCGCCGACGCCGACCTGGGGCAACATCATGTCTGAGGGGCGGCAATACATGATCGAGGCGCCGTGGATCATTAGCATCCCCGGCGTGCTGCTGATGGTGACCGTCATGGGCCTCAACCTGCTCGGCGACGGCTTGCGGGACGTGCTCGATCCGCGCCTGCGGTTGCAGCCGTGAGCCTGCTTTCGGTGGAGAACCTGACGGTGGCGTTTCGCACCGAGACCGGCGAGGCGACGGCCATCGAGGATATTTCACTCTCTCTGGAGCCTGGCGAAATTCTGGGTGTCGTGGGCGAAAGCGGCAGCGGCAAGAGCGTGACCGCGCTCAGCGTGATGGGATTGCTGCCGGAGCCGGCGTCGCGCGT
This sequence comes from Rhodospirillales bacterium, assembly GCA_043732745.1. Classification (GTDB taxonomy): domain Bacteria; phylum Pseudomonadota; class Alphaproteobacteria; order Acetobacterales; family Acetobacteraceae; genus CAIQQQ01. The sequence goes on along the minus strand of JAYTHH010000237.1, from coordinate 2,278 downwards.
GGTCGGCGGACGCGTGGTGTTCGAGGGCCAGGTGCTGACCGGCATGGGCGAGCATCGTCTGCGCTGCATCCGTGGGCCCGGCATCGGCATGGTGTTCCAGGAGCCGATGACCAGCCTCAATCCGGTGTTTTCCATCGGCGAGCAGATCACCGAGACCTTGGAGGCGCATGGCGAGCGGGATCGGCGCAAGCGGCGCGATCTTGCGGTGGAGATGCTCGAACGCGTCGGCATTCCCTCCGCGTCCCGCCGTCTTGGCGACTACCCGCACCAGCTCAGCGGTGGGCAACGCCAGCGGGTGATGATCGCCATGGCGCTGGCCTGCCGGCCGCGCCTGTTGATCGCCGACGAGCCGACGACGGCGCTGGATGTGACCATCCAGGCTGGGATTCTCGACCTTGTGCTGGACCTGCGTGATCAGTTCGGCATGGCGGTGCTGGTGATCACCCACAACATGGGGGTGATTGCCGAGGTCGCTGACCGGGTGGCCGTGATGTATGCCGGCCGCATCGTCGAGCAATCGCCGGTCGAGCAGTTGTTTGCCGACCCCGCGCATCCTTACACGCGCGCCTTGCTCGGCTGCGTGCCGACGCTGGATGACGACAGGCTGCGGCTGGAGGCCATTCCGGGCGGGCTGCCCGATCCGCGCAACCGTCCGCCCGGCTGCCGGTTTGCCCCGCGCTGCGCCTTGCGTGTGGATGCGTGCGAGGCTGCGATCCCGCCGCTGCTGGCGCTTGGGCCGTCCCATCTTGCCGCCTGCATCCGGACCGACGCGGTATGACGGCGCTGGTCGATGTTCGCGGCCTGGTCAAGCATTATGAGATCGGTGGCGGTGGGCTGTTCGGGCTTGGCGCGAAGCCGCTGCTGAAGGCGGTCGATGGCGTATCGCTGTCGATCGAGGCCGGCGAGACGCTGGGACTTGTGGGCGAAAGCGGCTGCGGCAAGAGTACGTTGGGGCGCCTGCTGATCCGGCTGTTGCCGCCGACTTCGGGCGAGGTGATCTTTGAGGGCCAGGATCTGACCGCCCTGCATGGCACCGGTCTGAAGCAAGCCCGCCGGGCCATGGGCGTGGTGTTCCAGGACCCGTTCGGCGCGCTCGATCCGCGCATGACCGTGGACGCGATCGTGCGGGAGCCGCTGCTGATCCATGGGGAGACTACCAACCCTGGCCGGGTCGCGGCGATGCTCGAACGCGTCGGCCTGCCAGCATCGGCGGCGCGGCGTTACCCGCACGAGTTCAGCGGTGGCCAGCGCCAGCGCATCGGTATTGCCCGCGCGCTGATTCTCCAGCCGCGCTTCCTGGTTTGCGACGAGCCGGTCTCGGCGCTCGATGTCTCGGTGCAGGCCGGCATCGTCAACCTGTTGCAGGATCTGCAGGCGCAACTGGGTGTGGCCATGCTGTTCATTGCGCATGATCTTGGCGTGGTGCGGCATATCAGCGACCGGGTTGCGGTTATGTACCTTGGCCGGGTGGTGGAGCAGGCCGACAAGCGCACGCTGTATGCCAGGCCGATGCATCCTTACACGCAGGCGCTGATCGCCTCGGTGCCGGCGTTGTCGCCGATCGGGCGGGCAAAGCGGCGCGCCTGGCGCAGCCGTGTTGGCGGCGATATTCCAAGCGCCATGGCGATCCCCAGCGGCTGCCGCTTTCACACGCGCTGTCCGATGGCGATGCCGGTGTGTCGGGAGAAAGACCCTGGCTTGGCCGAACAGGCGCCGGCGCATCTGGTTGCCTGTCATCTTTATGGAGAAACGACATGAGCCGAACCGCTTTGGTCTCCGAGGTCGATTTCGATGCTGCGGGTGCGCAGTATGGTTTCATCCGGCTGTTTCACTCGGTGCATCGCTCGGCCTACGGCTATATCCCGATCCCCATCGTGGTGCTGAAGAACGGTACCGGCCCCACGGCCTTGTTCGTCTCCGGCACGCATGGCGACGAGTATGAGGGGCAGGTGGCGCTGTGCAATCTTGCGCGCAGCCTGAAGCCGGAGGCGATCCAGGGGCGTGTGATTCTGCTGCCGGCGGCGAACCTGCCGGCCGCGGTGGCCGGCACGCGCACGTCCCCGCTCGATGACGGCAATCTGAACCGGCTGTTTCCCGGCGACTTCGAGGGTTCCGTGACCGAACAGATCGCTTATTACATCGAGCACGAGTTGGTGGCGCGGGCGGATATGTTGGTGGATCTGCATTCCGGCGGATCGTCGCTGCATTATGTGCCGTCGGCGCTGATGGGCCAGGATGACGAAAATCCGGAACGGCAGGCGAAGCTGGTGGCGGCGCT
>JAYTHH010000236.1:0-4552 GCA_043732745.1 Rhodospirillales bacterium | reverse complement strand
TATCCGGCACCCGTGCGCCCACGGCCAGCAGCGCGCGGCCGAGCGTCGCGCGGTCGATCGCCATCATGACGGCCTGGCGCACCTTCAGCGATGTCATCGGCCCGAACGGATCGCTGCGCCCGGCTGCATCCAGTGACAGATAGCCCAGCCGCATGCTCTCGACACGCTGCTCCTGCAACGCCGGATTGGCCGCAATGACGGCGGCTTTTTCTGGCGGATATGACCAGATCCAGTCAGCGCGGCCGGCCAGCAGATCATCCAGCTCGGTGGTCACATCGCCGCCCTGGCGGATCGCGATATGCGCGATCGCAGGTCGGCCTTTGGGGCTTTGCGGGAAATAATCCTCGTAGCGCTCCAGCGTGATGCGGTCAGGCTTTGCCTCGGTAATGCGGTAGGGGCCAGTGCCGACGGGGGCTGCTGAAAACGCGCCAGGGCCCACGCGGGTGCGATATCCCGAGGGCAGGATGGGCATCGTGAGCGCCATATATTCAAGCGCCGCCGGGAACACCTGCTTGAGGCGGATGCGCACGCGCAGCTCATCCATCTTCTCGGCGCCGGCCAGCCAGACGTAGTTGGACGGGACCGCCACCAGGGGATCGGTCATGGCCTGCTGCACGGTGTAGACCACGTCGTCTGCGGTGAAGCGCTCGCCGTTGTGGAACATAACCCCAGGGCGCAGCTCGAATTCCAGCGTGGTGTCGTCGATATATTTCCACGACAGCGCCAGCAGCGGCTTCAGCGCAAAGCTTTCGGGGTCGCGGGAGATCAGGCCATCGAACACCTGATGCGCCAGCACCAGCCCGTTGCGCAGCGGGTTGTGATAGGGATCGGCGTCCAGCACCGCCTCGCGCCAGGAGATGCGCAACGTGTCGGCGGATTTTTGGGCGAACGCCGGCGCTGCAGCCAGCAGAGCTAAGATCAGCAGCAGCGCGCGTGACATGGCGGCCCTCAGCCCATCGTGGCGTTGAATGCCCCGCCATCTAGCAACAGATTCTGTCCCACGATGAAGCCGGAATGCGCGCTGCACAGGAACACACAGGCGGCGCCGAATTCGGCGGGGATGCCCACCCGTCCGGCCGGGCTGGATTTGGCGCGCTCCATCAGCATCGTGTCCACGTCCTGGCCGGCGGCCTCGGCGGCGGCGCGTGCGTTGGAGCGAAGGCGGTCGGTCAGGAACGGGCCGGGCAGCAGGTTGTTGATGGTCACGTTGTGCCGCGCCACTTGGCGCGCGAGGCCAGCGGAAAACCCTGTGAGGCCGGCGCGCGCGCCGTTGCTCAGGCCCAGCGTTGAAATCGGCGACTTCACCGAGCCGGAGGTGATGTTGACGATGCGGCCGAAGCCGCGGGCGATCATGCCGTCCACCACCGCCTTCATCAGGAAGATCGGTGTCAGCATGTTGGCTTCCAGCGCTGCGATCCAGGCGTCGCGGTCCCAGTTGCGGAAATCGCCGGGCGGCGGACCGCCGGCGTTGTTGATGAGGATGTCGGGGTCTGGGCAGGCTTCCAGCGCCTGGGCGCGGCCGGCCTCGGTGGTGATGTCGCCGGGCACGGTGGTGACGACCACGCCGGTGGCGGCGCGGATGGCTGCGGCGGCTTCCTCAAGCGTTGATGCCTTGCGCGCGGTGATGGTGACGGCCACGCCCTCCTGCGCCAGCCCCATCGCGCAGGCAAAGCCCAGGCCCTTGCTGGCGGCACACACCAGAGCGCGTTTGCCTGAAAGTCCGGTGTCCATTTTGTTGTCCTGCCTGCTTAGGTGATCGAAAGGAAGGCGGCGCGCTGGGCCGCGGGAATGGGTGTGGGCTTCATCGTGGCGCGCCTGACATAGACGTGCACGAAGAACCCCTCGGCTGACGCGATATTGTCATCGGCCCGGAACACGGCCGAGGCATAGCGCACCGAGCTGTTGCCCAGATGCGCCACCCGAACGCCCACCGTGACGGGCGTGGGATAGGCGATCTCGCTGAGATACCGAAGGTTGGTCTCGGCTACCACGCCGACGATTTCGCTGGTGCCAACTTCCAGAATGCCGTTCTCGATCAGGAAGTTGTTCACCGCCGTATCGATCCAGGAATAATAGATCACGTTGTTGACGTGGCCGAACACGTCGTTGTCCTGCCAGCGTGTGGTGATGGTTTGGAAATACCGGTAATCAGCCCGCGTGGTAGGGGCGGGTCGGGGTTTCGGTTCGGTCATGCTTCGCCTCGATACCCGTGAATTGAACAGCGTTTGCGCAGGGCCGTCCACCGGGCTAGACCGGCGCCTGTCTCGAACGGGATTGCTGCAGATGCGAACACGATGGCATGCGTGTGGCCTGGCCGCCTTGGTCTGGCTGCTTTCGGCTGGCCCCTCCTGGGCCCATGCCATTCTCGTAGAGAGCCTGCCTGCCATCGAGGCCCAGATACCGCCGGGCGACATCGCCATCCGGTTGCGTTTCAACAGTAGGCTCGATCGCGGCCGCTCGCGTCTCACTTTGATCCGCACCGATCGCTCGACGCGGATTCTGCCGATCGCACCCAAGGGTACCGACGACCTGCTGCTTGCCACTGTGCCACTTTCGCCAGGCACCTATATTGTGCGCTGGCAGGTTCTGGCGATCGACGGCCACATCACGCGCGGCGACGTGCCGTTCACGGTGACGAAATAGCATGAGCCTTCTTGTCGATTTGTTTGGCTATCTCAGCATCATCATTCACGGCCTTACCATTGTGGCGCAGTCCATGGCGCTGGGTGGCGTGCTCTTCCTGGTGTTCCTGGCGCTGCCCTTGGCACATGCGATCGGCCCCCGCGTGGCCGTCGATACAGCCCGCATTGCGGCCTGGTCGGCGCTGGCCTTGATTGTGTGCGAAGCGGCGACGGTGGCGCTGCAGGCGGCGGTGCTGACCGACACGGCGGATCTCTCGCTGTTGGAGGCGCTGGGCGCCAGCTCCGCGATTGCCGGCCTGATCAAGATGGCGTGCGGGGCGGTGCTCGCGGCTGTCCTGTTCACCCTCGGCACCACCGCGCCGCGCGGGTTGCTGCTCGCCGTGGGCCTGGTCGAACTGATGGCGGCCACGCTCACCACGCATGCCGCCGCACGGCTGGAAGATCGCCCGTTGCTGCTCGCCGTGGCGCTGCTGCACCAGTTGGGCGCTGCGATCTGGATCGGTGGGATTCCGGCGTTTGTCCTGGCGCTGGCCCGCGTGACGGACGGCGAGGCCTGGCGCGACGTGGGCGCGCGTTTCTCGCTGATGTCGCTGATCGGCGTGGGCTGCATCCTGGTATCGGCCGCCGTGATGTCGGTTCTGTATGTGGGCTCACCCGATGCGATCTACGGCACCGCCTATGGCGTGATGGTGGCTGCGAAGGCTGCAATGTTCCTGGCGCTGCTGGCGTTGGGCTACTTCAATTCGCGGGTTATTGCCAATCTACGCGCCAATCCGGCATCCCCCGTGAAGCGCATGAAGCGTTTCGCCGAAGTGGAGATCGGCATCGGCTTTAGCCTGTTCTTTGCCGCGGCCTCGCTCACCTCGGTACCCCCCTCGATCGACCTCACCGCCGATCGCGTGACCTGGCACGAGGTGGTGGAGCGCAACACCCCGGTGTGGCCGCGCATGGAATCCCCGCAGCACGACGTGCTGGCGCTGCCGGCGCTGCAGGCGCAGCTGGATGCGGAAGCGGCCGCCAATGCCACCAAGCCGCCCCCGGCCTTCGTGCCCGGCGGTGGCGAACTGCCGGTGCGCAACGCCGCCGACATCGCATGGTCGGAATACAATCATCACTGGGCTGGCGTGTTCGTGGTGCTGATCGGCGTGCTGGCCCTTCTGAATCGCGCCGGCCTGCGCTGGGCGCGCAACTGGCCACTGGTGTTTTTGGGCCTTGCGGTGTTTCTGTTCCTGCGGTCGGACCCTGAAGTATGGCCGATGGGCGATGAAGGCATCTTCGAAAGCCTGCGTGATATCGAGGTGCTGCAACACCGCTTCTTCGTGATCCTGATTGTGATCTTTGCCATCTTCGAATGGCGCGTCCGTGTCGGCGGCTGGAACGACAAACGGGCAAAGCTGGTGTTCCCGCTGGTCTGCGCCGTGGGCGGCGCCGCGCTGCTGACGCACAGCCACGCCATCGCCAACGTCAAAGAAGCGCTGCTGATCGAACTGACCCACACGCCGCTGGCCCTGGCCGCGATGGCAGCCGGCTGGTCGCGCTGGCTGGAGATCCGGCTGGACGGACGCGGCGCGCGCGTGGCCGGCTGGATCTGGCCGCTTTGCTTCGTGTTTATCGGCGCGCTGCTGCTGCTCTATCGCGAGGCCTGAAGCGGAAAGATCCGCGTTTCGCCGAAGCCGAGCGTGGTGAAGTGACGGGGCTCGATGCCGGCTTGCGGCAAGGCGGCATCGAGTTCTACAAGCGGCGCGTCCATGGGCTCGTCCGTCAACTGGAATGTGCCGAAATGCATGCCGACCGAGCGGCGTGATCCGAGTTCGACATGCGCCTGCACGGCCTGCGCCGGGTCCATGTGCACCGGCCCCATAAACAACCGCGGCGCATAGGCGCCGATCGGCAACAGCGCGACATCGGGG
>JAYTHH010000235.1:0-4576 GCA_043732745.1 Rhodospirillales bacterium | reverse complement strand
TTTTCCAGCGCCCGCTCCCAGGGCTGGCGCGTCTGGATGATGTCGGTGAACACCACGCCAAATCCCTGGTCGTCCGCGGCGAGATGGGCGGCATAGGGCGCGGGTGTTATCGCCACCTCGGCCAGAATCTCGGCATAGATACGCGCAACCGGCGCCAGCGTGTCCTTGATCGGGGCAAACCGCGCGGCCAGATCGTTGCGATGCGTGCGCGACAACGCGGCGTCCACGGCATATTCCGCCAGCGCCACACAGGCAGCCGAAAGCGGCTCGACCGGCATCGCCCGGCGCAACTGTCCCAGCATGTCGCGCGCCTTGGCCTCCAGCCCCTGCACTAGCCAAAGCAGGGCCTGCAAGGCGAGAAGTCCGCTCGTGTAGGGTTTGGGGCCAGACAGCGCCACGTCCAGCCCGGCCTGGATGTCGCGGTGCAGGGACGGATCGTGTGCCTTCAGCATCGTCATCAGGAAGAACAGCCCGTGCTCGCCGTCGAGGAATATTTTGCGGCGGCCCTCCAGCTTGCGCCGCAGCTTCAGGGTGTCGCGATAGAGGCCGAGCGCCTCCGCGTTGCGCCCCTCCAGAAAGGCGAGACCTGCGCGCCAGACGTCGGGTGCATCGCCCTGTGGCAATGCGCGCCGCACGCCATCCAAACGGCCAGCAAGCAGATCGTAGCGCAGCAGCACGACCCGGACCGGTGCAAACGCGTCCTGGCGCTGCCGGTTTCGGTAATGGGCGAGCAACGCCGGCAGACCCGGGTCGGCTGTGCCGGTGCACAGAAACGCCAGCAGTTTGATCTCGAACAGGGCAAGTTGAATCGCAACATGCCGTTCGGCCAGCCATTCGATGGCAAGCTTAGCATCGACAAACAGACCGGCCAGCAGATCAGCCGCCCGATATGGGGCGTAGTTCTTGGCAACCAGGGCGCAGTCGGCGCTGAATTCCGTCTCGTCATTGGCATAGATCGCCAACCTCATGCGCCGGGACAGCATGTCCACCATGCCACGCGGGTTATGGAGGTGGTCAAAACCGCCCTGCTGCCCGGAAGCGCCACGTCGTGCAGCATTGGCCAGCGCCACCCCCTCCGGCGTCCGCATGGCCTCGACCGCGATTTCATGCAGGAGCGCCGGCACGCAGCCGAGGTTGTCGGTCAACAGTCCCTGGTGACGCAGGCTGTCGAGGATCGGATTGAGCGTCTGCGGCGACCAGACACGACCCTCGGGCGGACGAATGTCGGATCGCGCCAGGCATTCCACGAAAGGTGTTTTTCCAATTGGTGGCTCGATCAGGCTCTTGAGTCGCATCACGATCGCTTCGCCAGCCGGGAGTTGGTCGTAGCGGCTTCGGAGATCGGCTACTGGCGTGGGGGAGGGCTTTCCGCTCATGGTGGTGCAAAGACTACACGTCGCATTGGTTGCGCGCCAAGGTGGGATGCTGGGCAACTGATCTTGACGCGTCACGCACCTATGCCGACCTGATGGCCCGCGCGAAATCGGCGGGCCACGCCATCGGCAGGGCCGATGGCTATATCGCCGCCACAGCCGCTGCGCGCGGCCTGGTCGTGGCCACCCGCGATACCGGCCCGTTCGAGGCCGCCGGTCTGAAAACGATCAATCCCTGGGCGGCGGCCTCACAATAGCTTCCAACCCTCGGTGCCGTGGCGGGTATAGTGACAGATCATCACCTTTCCATCCTCGCGCCCTAGCGCCCGGATCACGTCGACGCGGCGCGATGGATCGACCAGGAACGTGATGAACCCGCCGCCCCCGGCACCGGATACCTTGCCGGCCAAGGCGCCGGACGCCAGCGCTGTCTCCACCACATGATCAATTCGAGAGTTGCTGACGCTGCCGGCTAGGCGCTTCTTGGCGTCCCACGACTTGCGCATGAAACTCGCAAAATTCGCAAAATCCCCGCGCAGCAAGCACTCCTTCATGCCGATCGCATCGGCCTTGATCTCGTGCATGGCGTCGAGCGTCGTGGTGTCCGTCATGCTGGCAAGGTTGCTCGTCTGCTCGGCGATAATGCTGGCCGACGACCGTGAGACGCCGCTGTTGAACAGCACCAGCGATGTCTCGAACTCTGACATGATCCAGTTCTTCACCCGCAGCGGATTGACGATCACCCGGTCGTTCGGATGAAACTCCATGAAGTTTACGCCACCGAACGTGGCGGCGTACTGGTCCTGCCGCCCGCCACCAAGCCGGGCATCGACGCGCTCGATCTCGAAGGCAAGATGTGCGATCTCGTATTCGCCCAAAGGCAGGTTCAGCCACTCCACAAAGGCTTTCACCAGCGAGACCACCATGGTGCTGGACGTGCCGAGGCCTGATCCCGGCGGCGCGTCGCAGAAGGTGGTGATGCGGCAGGGCAGGGGGCGGCCGCCGTTGTAATCCGCCACCATCCGCCGGTAGACCGCGCGATGCAGGATCAGCGGGTCGGCGACCTCCATCGCGGCATCCGCGGGCGCCTCGAAATAGCCATCGATATCCGACGCCTTGAAGGACACGCGGCCGTCATCGGTGGGCTCGATGATGGTGTAAGCGTACATGTCGATGGTGACGTTGAGCACCGTGCCGACATGCAGGTCGCAATACGGCGACACGTCGGTGCCGCCGCCGCCGAGGCCAAGGCGCAGCGGCGCGCGGGCGCGGATGATCATGAGCTACCTTTCGCAAGCAAGGCGTCGAACCCGCGCAGCCGTTGCGCCCACACGTAATCCGCCAGCACGCGACGTCGTGCGGCGTCGCCGATCGCCTGTGCCTCGGGCGCGAGAGTTGCCAGGCAAGCATTGGCGAATTCGGCTTCACCGGATGCCACCAGCACCTCGTGGCCATCAGTGGCGTAGATCCCTTTCAGGCCGTCCGGCGTCACCACCACGGGTCGTGCCATCGCCATCGCCTCCAGCACCTTGTTCTGGATGCCGCGCGCGATCCGCATCGGCGCCACGCCGGCGGTCGCATGCGCCACATACGGCCGCACATCCAGCACCCTGCCGGTGACGAAAACCCCGTCCAGTTCGGCAAGTTTGGCCACCGCCGGCGCTGGGCTGGAACCCACGACATGGAACTGTGCGTCTGGCCGGGTCTGGCGGATCAGCGGCAGAATGCTCTGCGCGAACCACACGACTGCGTCCATGTTTGGGGGATAGTCCATCGTGCCGGTGAACACGTAGTTGGGCCGGGACGTATCGAAAATTGCTCGATGGATCAGCAACGGATCAAAATACACGGCATCGACGCCAGACACGATGGCGCGGATGTGCGAAGCTTGCCCCGGCACCAGGCTCGTGAACAAGGCCGCCTCCTCGGCCGACACGAAGGTGCTCCAATCGCATTCCCGCGCGATCCTGGCTTCAAGCTTCGCCGTCAGCTTCCATTCACGGTGATGAACCAGTCGCATCGGGCCGGAGCCTTGCTCGGCATAGGCGCGCCATTTTTCGCTGTCCACGTCGGCAAGATCGCACAGGCTCACCGGCGCTTTATACGCGTTGTCCAGCACATAGGCGGCCATGTTAGACGAGCAGATGAACACCGCTTGAGGCCGAATGCGGCGGAGCACGCCATCGACCCAGGATTGCAAACCGCGATCGCGAAAGAACGTGACGCTGAGTGGGTCGCCTGTCAGAAGCCCACGCAGGCAAGTTATTTTGGCCATTCTGCGGTCGAGCGGCGCGAAATACGACGACGCGCACAGCGTGGCGATGGTCGGCACGTGCTCCATGTCCCTGACATCGTCCACGAGACAGCCGAGATGCACCTCGTAGCGCTCGCGCAGATGACGCAGGATCTGCAGCGGGCGGATTTTTTCGCCTTTGATCGGCGGATACGGAATCCGCTGTGTCAAAAACAGAAGATCGGGTTTTGCCGTCATGGTGCAGCGGCGTGGCCGAAGGCTGCGATCTGGGTGGGCAGGCCGGGATTGGCGTCGAGCAGCGCCGATATCGCCGCCTCCACCCGCTGCCGCGTGGCCGGCATCATGCGGCCGTCATCCATTGGCGGCGTGACGGTGACCAACACCGGCGCGTCACCGCTTCCGATGACGCTGCGCCATGCCAGGATGGCCCGCTGTGTAAGGCCGCCCGGCGCCAGCCTGCCATCGATCCATTCCGAGGTGGCGGCGATGCGGTCGGGCTCGATCGTGTTGACAAGGAACCAGCGCCCGGTTGGGCCGCTGCGCAGGGGGGTGGTGGTGACCTCCTCGGCGCCGAGCTCGCCGGTGGCGACGCGACGCTGGCGCGTCATGGAGCCGGCGTCCTCATGCGCCGCGAAGGCCGTCATCAGAAGGATCAGCCGGTCCTCTGGCGCAGGGCCGAACGGGCAGACGTAGGCCCAGGTGGTGTGGCCGGGGACTGCGCTGGGCGCGGCATCGGCGGTGCAGCCGGAGATGGGGCCGGGGCTGGCATGTCCCGCGGGGCCTGCCAGCGCCTGGCGGTCGAACCAGGCCACCAGGCCAGGGGCCAGGGCTGACAGCGCCAGCACCGATCCGGCCGCCAACCACAGTCGGCGCGGCGCCGGCGCGGTGAGCGCTCGCGAGGTCGCCCGGATCGGAAACGGCCCGCCGTCTTCGCGGAACGGTAGCCCCA
>JAYTHH010000234.1:0-4580 GCA_043732745.1 Rhodospirillales bacterium | reverse complement strand
CGACGATGTTGTCGTAGCTGGTGAACACCCTGTTCGAGAGCCAGTTGTCGCGCATGAACTCCCGAACGTTCTCCTGCGGGTTCAACTCGGGGCACTTGGCAGGTAAAGCCATGATGGTGATGTTCGATGGCACGGTGAGCCGGTCTGATATGAGATGTGCCAGCCAGCCTGGTCCAGCAGGAGGACGGCATGACGTCCCGGCGCGACCTTGGCGGCCGGCTCGAGCAGGAACAACTCCATCGCGGCGATGTTGCACCAGGACAGGATCAAGCCCGCGGCCTTGCCGTCCCTCGGGCAGAGCGCGCCGGAGACGTAGGTGGATGCCGTGCGCTGGTCGTGGGGTGCTGAGGGACGCGAGCCCCGCCGGGCCCATCGCCGGGTGATCTTGTTCTTCTGGCCGATGCGGGCCTGGTCGCCGAACCAGATTTCCATGTTGGCCGTGTCGGTGGCGAGCCGACGCGCGACCGCCGCCATGCGCGCGGGGAAATTCTTTTTTATGCTTCGATCGTACCTTCGGCCTGGGCATGATGGCGCTGCCGGGCTGTCAGCTTGCGATAGCCCAACGCCCGCACCTCACGGCTCAGCGTTGGCTTGGCGATGCTTACCTCGAGCGTGTCCCAGAACCACCGGCACAGGTCGATCAGCCGCCAGCGAACCACGCCATGGATGCTGGGGATTGGCCCATCCTCGATGGCCTGCACCAGCGCCGCCCGGTGCGCATCGGTCAGGCGCGACGGCTGACCTGGCGGCTTGCAGTCGATCAAGCCCGCAGGGTCGTGCTCGTTGAATTTCACCACCCAGTCCCGCACGATTTGCACCGTGACGCTGCCGATGGCAGCCGCCTCCGTCCGGCGGCCGCCCTTATAGATCGCGGCTACCGCCAGCAGCCGCCTGGCTTGCGCTCCGTCCTTAGCGACGCTCGGCTTCGAGGCGGACCGTAGTGGCATCGAAATCCGGTCGGAATGGGATCGGCATGGTGAACTCCAATCTGTTCACCGCCTCGAATCAGACGCTCAACGTTTTGGGAATCCCCAACCGAATCAGGCTTTCAGAGACGTGGTATAGGTTGCGCGACACGCACGCTGCAAGCTGACTCGACCGCCCTTACATAGGTTTTACGTTCCGCTGCTCCCCAGACCCCGATCACCGCCGCGGTGCTTGGCGGATGATCACCGCTATGACGGCTTGCGCGTCTCTAACGATCACGTCGGGTGCAAATATAGCCGCTCTGCGCTGTCTGCCATCGCGCGAGAGTCACGACGGGCGTGGCGGCAACCGAGGGCACTGCTTTTGAGTGGAGGCAGGGGCTGAGGTCAATGTTCAGGCGGTTGCTAGTGTTTCGATCTTCCGGCGGGTTTCAGCGATGAGTTTGGAGATTTCGCCGGAGGATTCCGAGGAGCGGCCGGCGAGGAGCTTGACTTCGGCGGCGACGACGGCGAAGCCGCGGCCTGCGTCGCCAGCGCGGGCTGCCTCGATGGTGGCGTTTAGGGCGAGCAGGTTGGTCTGGCTCGAGATGCCGGTGATGCTGCTAGCGACGCTGCTGATCTGCTGGAGCACGTTGGCCATGACGGCCTCGGTCTCGCGAATGGCACGGCGCCGGGCAGTGACGTCCATGGCGTATACGACAATGCGGTTCAAGCGGCCCTCGATGTTACGGAGTGGCTGGACGGTGGCCGAGAGGAAGACTGGCTGACCGTCCGCCCCAATCAGTTCGAGTTCGCGGGTAAGCGGGTTGCCGACACCGAGGGCTTCGCGGTCGGCCATGTCGAACATTGCGGTGTAGGCGAGGTCTGAACGTGATTGCGCCTGGGACAGGCTTTCCAATCCAAACAAGGCCTGGGCGGTGTCGTTGAAGCGAAGGAGGGCGCCTTGCGGATCCCATTCGAAGACGATGTTGGACTTGTCGATGGCCTGGATGCGAAGGCCGGAGTCGAGTGCGCCGGTCTTGGTTTCGGTGATGTTCGCCTGGACGGAGACGAAGCGATGCACGGTTCCTTTCTCGTTCAACACTGGGTTGATCGAGATTGAGATCCAGTAGGGTTCACCGGTTTTCTTGTAGTTAAGGATCTCGTCGTAGAACGGGCGGCGCTCGGCGAGGTTAGTGCGGATGCGGTCGATCGTGGCGCGATCGCTATGGGGACCTTGGAGCAATTCGCCGGGTTTGTGGCCGATGGCTTCGGCGGCGGTATAGCCGGTGAGCCGGGTGAATCCAGGATTGACGTATTCGATGCGTCCGTCGGGGGTTGTGATAACGACACTGTTGTCGGTCTCGTCGGCAACAAGGGAGAGGAGGTTGAACTTGGTCCGCCGCTCCACCTCTTTGGTGATTACGGTAGCGAACTTTAGGATTTTGACTGGCTTGCCGTCGGGGTCGAGGATCGGGTTATAGGTCGCCTGCAGCCAAACCACGCTGCCATCCTTGCCGATGCGGGCAAACTCGGCCGAGGAGGAAACCCCGTCGCGCAGGCGGTCCCAGAACGTTCTGTACGCTTGTGTTTCGCGGTCGTGTTCGGGCATGAACAGGCTGTGGTGCTTGCCGACGATCTCGGCGCGCTCATAGCCCATGGCGTCGAGGAAGTTTTGATTGGCGGCGAGGATGGTGCCGCGGAGATCGAACTCTATGACGGCCTGCGACTTACCAATGGCGGCGATCTGACCGGCGAAGTCGATGCTCTGGCGCTTGGTTTCGGTCACCTCGACGGCGAACTTCACGACCTTCATGGGCCTGCCATCAAGGCCGGCTATCGGGTTGTAGGTGGCCTGAAGCCAGATCTCGCGCCCGTGCTTGCCGATGCGCTTGATCTCGGCGGCCGTGAAACGGCCCTGGCGGAGCGAATCCCAGAAGGCCTGATAGGCTGGGCTTGCGGCTTCGGCGGGAGGAACGAAGAGGCTGTGATGCTGGCCGACGATCTCGCCGAGAGTATAGCCGACGGTCGCAAGGAAATTCTCGTTGGCGGTGATGATTGTCCCGTCGAGGGTGAACTCGATGACGGCTTGGGAGCGGTGGATGGCGGCAATCTGGCCGGCGGCGTCGAGCGCGCGGGTTTTGGCGGCGGTGATGTCGGTTGCGAACTTCATGACCTTGTAGGGGCGGCCGAGGAGGTTGCGAAGGGGGCTGTAGGTCGCCTGAAGCCAGATGGCCTGGCCGGTTTTGGTGATACGGAGGAACTCGGCGGTCTGGCTCTTGCCCTGGCGAAGGCTATCCCAAAAGGCCTGGTAGGCAGGGGTGTCGCGGTCTTCAGGCGGGACAAAGATGCTGTGGTGCCGCCCGAGGATTTCGGCAGGGGCGTAGCCCATCGCTTCGGTAAAGTTCTTGTTGGCGTAAAGGATTCGGCCATCGAGAGAAAACTCGATCATGGCCTGCGAGCGATCGATCGCAGCGTGTCTGGCGCGGAGATCTAGTGCACGAAGGGTGTTCAGCAAAATAGAGTGCCTCACGCAGGATTACGGACCGCGTGACCGTAACTCACCAAAGTTAAGGAAAACTTACCGGTGGCCGGTCATTTGCTCTTTCTCCCACAATTCCTTCTGCGTCGTTACCTCGGACTTTACCGCCGACAGGGCGAGGTCATGCCGTCATCGTGCAGGCGGCCCCGAAGCATGCAACGAGGCGCAGTGATGGTCGGACGCTTACCTTGAAGATCGGCTCCACCGGGCTAAAGGCGCGGTTGGGGCAACGATGGTGACGGTGGGTGCCTTTGCGCCGACCCCGCCGCCGGAGACGGGGGCGTCGAGGTGATCGCAGCTGTGGGCGTTGACGCGGACGGCGTTGGCCGTGGTGGTGGTGGGGGAAATGGGGCTCATCGCGACCACGGCCGTGCCGGCAATAATGCCAAAACTCCTGGCCCATGACTCGGAAGGTTTGCCCGACGCGGTGATGATCTGATTCGGTGATGTCGAACCGCTGAGGTGCGCGATGCCGATCCCGCTTCGAGCCGACTACGATGCCGCCCGCCTTCGTCTTGCCGCCCGCGAGAGCCGGGATGCCGGGCAGACGCGGCGACTGCTGGTGATGGCCGCGATCTACGGCAACGCGACCCGATCAGAGGCCGCTTCCATCGGCGGCGTCACGGTGCAGGTCGTGTGCAACTGGGTAATCAAGCTGAACACGGGCGGCCCCGAAGCCCTGGTCTACTGCAAGGGGCCGGGCCCGCTGCCGATCCTGACCGACGTGCACCGGACGGCCTTGGCCCAGGCGCTCGAGGACGGCCCGATCCCCGCCATCCACGGCGTGGGGCGCTGGCGCGTGATCGATCTGGTGCAGTGGCTGTCCGACACGTTCCAGGTGAGCGTGTCCAAGCAGACGCTGAGCCGCGAGTTCCGCCACATGGGGTGTCGCCGCCTGTCGGCCCGGCCCCGCCACCACGCCCAGGCGGCAGGTGCCATCGAGGCTTCTAAAAAAGTCTCCCCGCACCTCCGGACGCGATCGGGCGCGCGGCAAGTGTTGGCCGCGACGGCATAGAGGTCTGGTTCGCCGACAAGGCCAGGGTCGGCCAGAAGAACAAGATCACCCAGCGTTGGGCCCGGCGCGGCACCAGGCCGTCCGCACCACAGGACCAGCGCACGGCATCGACCTACAT
>JAYTHH010000233.1:0-14162 GCA_043732745.1 Rhodospirillales bacterium | reverse complement strand
GCGCAACGACCAGATCACCGTGGCCGAGGCGATGGCACGCGCGCCGGAGGCGATCGTGCTGTCGCCCGGCCCCTGCACTCCGAACGAGGCCGGCATCTGCCTCGACCTGATCGCAGCCGCTGCTGGGCGCATTCCCATTCTCGGCGTCTGCCTGGGCCACCAGGCCATCGGCCAGGCCTTCGGCGGCACTGTGGTGCGCGCGCCTTTTCCGATGCACGGCAAGATCAGCGACGTGACGCATGGGGGCACCGACATCTTCGAAAGCCTGCCCAGCCCGTTTCAGGCCACGCGTTATCACAGCCTGGTGGTGCAACAGGAGGGCTTTCCCGACGTGCTGCAGGCCACCGCCCATACCGGCGACATCGTGATGGGCCTGCGCCACCGCACGATGCCGATCTTCGGCGTGCAGTTCCATCCAGAGAGTATCGCCAGCCAGCATGGCCATGATATTCTTCGAAACTTCCTTGCCATCGCGCGCGGCTCGAACGCCCCGGCCAAGGCGGCCTGAGTGGACGGCAATCTGAAACCCACGCTGGCCCGGCTCGCACAGGGCCAGACATTGAGCGTGGAAGAGTCGGAGAATGCTTTCGGCCTCATCATGGCGGGCGAGGCGACACCGTCGCAGATCGCAGGCCTGCTGATGGCGATGCGGGTGCGCGGCGAGACCGTCGCCGAACTCACCGGCGCCGTGCAGGCGATGCGCGCCCGCATGCTGGCGGTGGACGCCCCCGCTGATGCCATCGATGTCTGCGGCACCGGCGGCGATGGCTTCGGTACGCTGAACGTATCGACCGCCGTTACGTTTGTCCTCGCCGGATTGGGCGTTACCGTCGCCAAGCATGGCAATCGCGCGCTGAGCTCACGCACCGGCGGCGCCGATGTGTTGACCAGCCTCGGCGTCAACGTGGACGTGCCGGTAGACCGGCTGCCGGCCATCCTGCGTGTCGCGCATTGTGCCTTCCTGTTCGCACCACGACATCACGCAGCCCTTCGCCACGCGGCGGGACCGCGCGTCGAACTAGGCACCCGCACCATCTTCAATCTGCTGGGACCGCTGGCCAATCCAGCCCGCGTTACCCGCCAGCTCACCGGCGTGTTCTCCCCGGTCTGGGCGCAGCCGATGGCGGAAACCCTGCGAAATCTGGGCAGCACCGATGCCTGGATCGTCCACGGCCAGGGGCTCGACGAACTGACCTTGGCGGGCGAAAGCCAAGTGGTGGCGCTGAAAGATGGCGTTATCACATCCTTCACCATCGTACCCGAAGATGCGGGGCTTGAACCCGCGCCGATCGCGGCGATCGCCGGCGGTGAGGCGGCACAGAACGCTGCGGCACTTTTGGCGTTGCTGGAAGGAGAACAAGGCGCATATCGGGACACTGTGCTATTGAATGCGGCCGCTGGCCTTATAGTGGCCGGGCGGGTGGACGGATTGAAGCAGGGCGTGGCGCAGGCAGCCCATGCGATCGACAGCAAGGTGGCCCTGTCGGCGCTCGACACATTGAAGCGGGAGACCTCATGACCATGCCGGCCCTTGTTGAGCAGCCTGCCCGCGAACATGGCTCCGATCTCAGCGCCAACGCGCTCTCTGCAATTTGTGCCGACACGCGCCTCGAAGTGGCCCGCCGCAAGGCGATCACGCCGATCGAGGCGATGAAGGCGCAGGCTTTGTCCGCTGGCCCGGTCCGCGGCTTCGGCCGCGCCTTGATGGACACCGCGGCCGAGCGTTTCGCGCTGATCGCCGAAATCAAGAAGGCCTCGCCCTCCGGCGGCCTCATCCGGCCTGATTTCGACCCTGCCAGCCTCGCCGTCGCCTATCGCAACGCGGGCGCCACCTGCCTCTCGGTGCTGACTGACGGTCCGTATTTCCAGGGCTCGCCCGAACATCTGCGCGCCGCACGGGTGGCCGTGGATCTGCCGGTGCTACGCAAGGATTTCATCCTCGATCCGTGGCAAGTCTATGAAAGTCGCGCGATGGGCGCGGACTGCATCCTGCTCATCCTCGCCTGCCTGTCCGACGACGAGGCGCGCGAACTCGAACAGATCGCCGATAGCCTGGATATGGACGTTCTGATCGAGGTCCATGAGCGCGAGGAACTTGATCGCGCAATGTGCCTGCAAAGCCGTCTGATCGGCGTGAATAACCGCAATCTCAAAACGTTGCAGACCAACATCAATACAACGCTGGAGCTTGCGGCACTGATCCCGCCGGATCGTTTCCTGATTGGCGAAAGCGGGCTGCGGACCCATGCCGACTTGCAGATGCTGGCCCGATCAGGCGTGCATTGCTTCCTGGTGGGCGAAAGCCTGATGCGCCAGGAGGACGTCGAGGCGGCCACGCGCACGCTCCTCAACGGATGAGTGATGAAGCGCAGAAAGAGGCACGCAAGGCGCCTCCCGGGCTCACCCATTTCGACGCCAGCGGCGCCGCCGCGATGGTCGATGTTTCTGCCAAGGCCGAAACGCAGCGCAGCGCCACCGCGCGGGCCAGCGTGGTGATGCTGCCCGCCACGCTCGCGTTGATCATGGCAGGTGACGCCAAGAAGGGGGATGTGTTCGGCGTGGCCCGCCTCGCCGGCATCATGGCCGCCAAGCGCACCGCCGATCTCATCCCGCTCTGCCATCCGCTGCCGATCTCGGCCGTTTCGGTCGACCTTCGCGCCGAGGGCGATCGCATTGTAGAAATCGAGGCCACCGTGCGAACCACAGGCCGCACTGGCGTCGAGATGGAGGCGCTGACAGCGGCGTCGGTTGCGGCGCTCACGGTCTATGACATGGTTAAGGCCGTCGATCGCGGCATGCGCATCGAGGGTTTGCGCGTTACAGCCAAGTCCGGCGGTAAGTCGGGCGATTTCCAACAGGACTGATGCCATGGCAGACATGATCTCGGTCGAACATGCCCGCGCCCATGTGCTGGCGGGGCTGATGCCGACCGGCGCCGAGATCGTGGCCCTGGCGGATGCCTGGGGTCGCGTCACCGCGGCCAATATCGACGCGCTCCTGACCCATCCGCCACAGGACGTCTCCGCCATGGACGGCTACGCCGTGCGCGCCGCTGATCCGGATCCGCGGGAGGTTGTCGGCGCCGCACCGGCCGGCCATCCCTGGCGCGGCTTCGTGGCACCGGGGCAGGCCGTGCGTCTGTTCACCGGCAGCATCGTTCCTGCCGGTACCGATTCAGTGGTGTTGCAGGAAGACACCGATGTCGACGGCACCAGCATCACCA
Source organism: Rhodospirillales bacterium (assembly GCA_043732745.1). Classification (GTDB taxonomy): domain Bacteria; phylum Pseudomonadota; class Alphaproteobacteria; order Acetobacterales; family Acetobacteraceae; genus CAIQQQ01. The sequence continues at coordinate 10,939 of JAYTHH010000233.1, read as the reverse complement.
TTCGCGACACCATTCGGCCCGGACAGCATATCCGCCTAGCAGGCCAGGATTTCCACGAGGGTGACATGATGGTGCCAGCCGGCACCCGCCTCACGCCACGCCAGGTCGGCGTCGCCGCCGCCGCCAATCACGCCTGGATTTCAGTGCGCCGCAGGCCGGTGATAGCGCTGCTGGCTACCGGCGACGAGATCGTGCTGCCCGGTGAGACGCTCCCGCCCGGCGGCATCGTCAGCTCCAACTCGCACGCGCTTTCCGCCCTTGTGCGCGCCTGTGGCGGCGTCCCGCTGCTGCTGCCGATCGCCGCCGACACCCGCGAATCGATCGCCGAAGCGGCCCACGCCGCGCAGGCGGCCGATCTCCTGGTCACCACCGGCGGCGCCAGTGTGGGCGATCACGACCTGGTGGCCTCTGCGCTGGGCGAGCAGGGCCTTGCGCTGAACTTCTGGAAGGTGGCTATGCGACCCGGCAAGCCGCTGATGCACGGCCATCTTGGCCGCCTGCCGCTGCTGGGCCTGCCGGGCAACCCGGTCTCCGCCTATCTCTGCGCCGTGCTGTTCCTCAAGCCCATGATCGAGCGGCTGTCCGGGCTTCCTGGTGACGCCCCGATCGCGGTCGCTGCCCGGCTGGCCTCGCCGCTCGCCGCCAACGACCATCGCGCCGACCACCTGCGCTGCCGCCTGTCACAGGAGCCGGGCGGCACACTGATTGCCATCCCCGCTTCCCGCCAGGACTCGGGCATGATGCGCACGCTTTCTGACTCCGACGGCATCATCCTGCGCGCGCCCCACGCGCCGCCCGCCGCTGCGGGCGAAACGGTCCAGGTGCTGCGCCTCGATCAACTGGGCGTCTAATCAAGCCATTCCTTGACCGACGCGAAAGAACCAACATAGAACATCCATCAGGTTGCTGGTTTGTTCCAGCCTCATCCAGCCGGGCGGAGTAACACATATGCTGACGCGCAAACAGCACGAGCTTCTTACCTTCATCGACAAGCACCTGCGCGAGACCGGTTTCTCGCCCAGCTTCGAGGAGATGAAGGAAGCGCTGAAGCTTAAATCCAAATCCGGCATTCACCGGCTGATTTCGGCCCTTGAGGAGCGCGGCTTCCTCAGCCGCCGCCACCATCGCGCCCGCGCCCTGGAAGTCACCCGCCTGCCCGAAGAAAACCGCCCCCGCCCGGCGAACGCCCCACCGCAGCCCGCGGCAGCCTTTGCGCCGCCAGCCTTCGCACCCAACGTCATTCGCGGCGACTTCACCAACCGCTTCGCCGGCGTGAAGGCCGCCGAGGACGCCATCGCCGTGCATCTGCCGCTCTATGGCCGGATCGCCGCCGGCCTGCCGATCGAGGCAATGCGCGACACCAGCGCGCACATCGAAGTGCCCATCGCCATGCTGGGCACTGGCGAACACTACGCGCTGGAAGTCGCCGGTGACTCGATGATCGACGCAGGCATCCTCGACACCGACATCGTCATCATCAAACGTGGCGACGCCGCCGAGAATGGCCAGATCGTGGTGGCCCTGGTAGACGACGAGGAAGTCACGCTCAAGCGCCTGCGCCGCAGGGGTGCCTCCATCGCACTGGAACCCGCCAACCCCCGCCACGAAACCCGCATCTTCCCGGCGGACCGAGTGCGTGTGCAGGGAAGGCTGGTGGGGTTGATGCGGAAATATTGAGACGATGGATTTCGTCCGCCCTATAAACCGTAGGGTGGACGAAATCCACGACCCACTAACCCAACAACCGCCGCCCGCTCGCCGCCACCCCGACCAACAAAACCGCCACAACCACCAAAGCCGACGCCAGCCCCACGGATTCCGCCAGCACCCCGATCGCCGACGGTCCGGCCAGAATACCGAGATACCCCACGGTGGTAATCGCCGGCACAGCCAGCGAAGTCGGCATGTCCGTCTGTCGCCCGGCGGCGGTGAACAGCACCGGCACGATGTTGGCGCATCCCACGCCAACCAAGGCGAAACCGCCCAGGGCCCAGGCCCAGCCAGAAACCTGCGTCGCCAGCACCAGCCCCGCAGCCGCGATCAAGGCGCCGGACATCACAATCGCACGGCCGCCGAAGCGGCGAACCCAGGCATCGCCGGTAAGCCGAAAGTATGTCATCGCGCATGAGAACGCGGCATAGCCGAGGCCGCCCTGGCTGGCCTTCAGCGTCCCGGACCGCGTGAGGAACAGCGCGCTCCAGTCCAGCACGGCGCCTTCGGACAGAAACGCGATGAAGCACAGCACGCCCAGCATCATCACGCTGCCGCGTGGCCAGGCGAAGGGCGGCCCGTCGCTGCGCATGCCCTGGGTTAGCAGATTGGGGAATGCGACGGCCAGCAGAACCGCCATCCCAACGACAACAGAAAGAACCGCGACCGACAGGCTGACCCCCACCCCGAGCAGGGTCGTGACCGTCAATGCCCCGGCAATGCCACCCACGCTGAACACGCCATGAAAGCCGGACATCATCGCCCGGCCGCTCTCCCGCTCGACGATGATGGCCTGGATGTTGATCGTCACATCCAGCGCGCCAAGGCCCGCGCCGAACAGCAACAGCGCCACCATGAACGAGGGCACTGAGTCTAATTCGGCCAGCAGTGGCAGCATCAGCCCCATCAGCGACGCCGAGGCGAGGATCACGCTCCGGCAGCCGAAGCGGGAGGCGACATAGCCCGCCCACGGCATGGCCACAATCGAGCCAACGCCCAGGCACAGCAGCAATGCGCCCAGCACCCCATCATCAACCCCCAGCCGCAATCTTGCGAAAGGCACCAGCGGCGCCCAGGCGGACATGGCGAAGCCTGCGATGAAGAAGGCCACGCGGGTGGCGGTCTGCTGGCGCCGCTTTGGGTCAGCGGTTCGGAATTGGATCATGTCGGCAGCATCCCGCGTTCCCTCGGTTTGACCAAACGCCGGGGAGTGTGTTCGCCTTGCCTGACGCAACAAGGAATTTCCCATGGCACTGGCTGCAGGACCCGAGACCCAGAGCGGCCGGATGGTCATCCGCAATATCGGGCTGCTTCTGTCCGGCAGGCTTGAGGCGCCGATCCTGGATGCCGACACCATCGTGCTGGCCAAAGGCCGCATCGAGTCGGTCGGGTGCTTTGCGGATTGCGACACCGAAGGTGCCACCGTCACCATCGACGCGCATGGCTGTGCCGTCTCGCCGGGCCTGATCGACAGCCACGTGCATCCCGTGTTGGGCGACTGGACGCCGCGGCAGAACCAGTTCGGCTGGGTCGAGTCCTCGCTCAACGGCGGTGTCACAACCATGATTTCGGCTGGTGAGGTGCATTGGCCCGGCCGCCCGCGCGACATCATCGGCCTCAAGGCGCTCGCCATAACCGCCCAGCGCAGTTTTGCGAATTTCCGCCCGGGCGGCGTGAAACTGCACGCCGGCGCCCCGCTGATCGAACGCGGCATGGTCGAAAGCGATTTCTCCGAGCTTGCCGCCGGCGGAGTCACGCTGCTGGGCGAGGTCGGGCTCGGCTCCGTGAAGGCGGGCTACGAGGCCAAGGAAATGGTGGCCTGGGCACGCAAATACGGTATCCAGAGCACCATCCACACCGGCGGACCCTCTGTGCCCGGCAGCGGCTACATCGACGCCGATACGGTGTTGGAAGCCGATGCCGACATCATCGGCCATATCAACGGCGGCCACACCGCCTTGCCGCTACGCCAGATCCGTTGCCTGTGCGAAGGCTGTGGCCGCGGCATCGAGATTGTCCATAACGGCAACGAGATGGCTGGCCTGGCGGCGTTGCGCTTCGCGAAAGAGCTTGGGCAGATGGAGCGGGTGATCCTCGGCACCGACAGCCCGGCCGGCTCCGGCGTGCAGCCTCTGGGAATTCTGCGGATGATCGCCCTGCTATCCTCGGTCGGCGGCACGCCCGCTGAGCAGATCTTCGCCTGCGCGACAGGCAACACCGCCCGCATGCGCAAACTCGATTGCGGCATCATTGAGCCGGGGCGGGCAGGGGACCTGGTGTTCATGGACCGCGCCCAGCATTCCGCTGGCACTGATCTGCTCGATAGCGTCAGGCAGGGCGATCTTCCCGGCATCGGCATGGTGGTGATCGACGGTATCGTGCGCTGCCACCGCAGCCGCAATACACCGCCGGCAGAGCGTGTGCCGGAAATCCTGCCGCGACCATAGAATGGGGCGCGCTTTGGCGCCCCACCGTTTCAACCAGTCCAGATCGAAGCCTACTTCTCCAGCTGGCCGCGAATCTCGCCGGCAGGATTGGCCGCAGTGTGCACGTTCACATACATCTTGCCGGCCATCAGATCGGTAACCTGCGCGTCTGTCAGCGTCGCGCTGCCGCTGATCGGACTTGCGGCACTGGCGAAAGGCACCAGCACCCCGGCATTGGCGCCGGCGGCGGCCGGGCCGTGGATATGGGCGGCGGTGGCCGGGCCGGACAGGTCGAGATACTCCACAGTATAGCTGAGCAGTTTGGTTGCGGTGTCGAGCGTGGCGAGCGCCTCGCCCTTTCCTGTGGTCGTCTTGGCGGGCACTTCCTGGGCGCCGGTCAGGTTGGCCTTGAAGTGGACCATTTCGGCGCGGGCGGGTGCGGCAAGCGCCATGGCTGCCAGAAGCGAGAGGCCGAGCAAACGGGACATTGGGTGGTTCCTTTGATGCGCAACGATGCGGTGGCGATCTGACGCATGGTTCGCAAAAGGCAATTCAGCCCGCGCGCCAGGATCGTAATTTGAGCAACGCATGAAACGCACAAATCGTTCATAAACGTTGCATGAACACGCTTCCGATTGGACCTGAGGTCGATACCACCCCCCGCCCGCTGCCGGCCCGCATCAAGCTGCGCGGCACGCATGTCGAGCTTGAGCCCTTGCATGTCCGCCACGCCGCCGAATTATGGGACGCAGCCCAAGGGGCGGACGAAAGCTGGACCTATATGAGCTACGGCCCGTTCGCCACGCAGGCCGACATGACGTCCTTTGTGGGCGATTTCGCCACCACCCATGACCCGATAGCCTGGGCAGTGCGGCCGGTTGCCACCGGCGTCGTGTCCGGCTGGATCACGCTGATGGACATCCAACCGAAATTCGCCGCCATCGAGCTTGGCAATATCTGGTTCGCGCCTCGCATGCAACGCACACGCGCCGCGACCGAGGCAATGTTCCTGCTGCTGCGGCTGGCGGCGGATGATCTGGGCTACCGGCGCCTGGTCTGGAAATGCAACGCGTTGAACGCGCCATCCTGCCGCGCCGCCCAGCGCCTGGGGTTCGCCTATGAAGGCAGATTGCGCGCCAACTATGTCAGTAAAGGTCGCCTTCGCGACACCGCGTTCTATTCCATCCTGCAAGACGAATGGCCCGCCCATCGGGACCGCATCCTGGCCTGGCTAGCACCGTCCAACTTCGCGCCCGATGGCACGGCGCTGACGTCGTTGCGGGCAACCGAGCTGTAAAGGCACGATGGGAGCGACAGGAAAAACCGTCGACCGTTATATGTCTTTCGAACCGGTCGCGACCGAACGCTTCTACCGCTACGAGCTGGACAAGAAATGGAAGTAAAATCCGCTATGTCGCCGCCCCGGTCTGGGCGGCGAATTCGCGGGCGCGGATCGCGGATCGTGCGTCCGTCAGCACCGTGGCCAACTGGTCGAACGAAACCCCGTCGCTTTTCATCACAAGCCGCGTCAGCGGATCGGTCATTAGCGTTTCAAAGGTCAGCGCCTCGTTGCAGCAATCTCGGTCGGCGGTGCACATCGGTCCCGTCTCCATCCGCTTGTTGCTCCATTAAAACTATCCGGCATCACCATCTGGTCTCATACGAATTAAACAATGGTTACGGTCCGTGGCGGATATATGGCGAAGTGCGGGGCTGGGCTCAAACTGCGGCGGCTTCGAACGCCTCCAATCCACGCAGCAACACGTCGCGTTCCAGATTGCGCACGATGAACACCAGCTTGGACCGCCTCGGCTCACCCGCCGGCCACGCCGTAAGCAACGTTGGCGCATGGAACAAATGCTGCACCCCGTTGATCACAACCGGCCGCTCCTGACCGACCAGGTCGAGAATCCCTTTGACCCGCAACAAGCTTTCGCCGCGCGTGCTGACCAGCATCTCCAGCCAGGTGCCTACGCCCTGCCAATGCAGCGGCGTGTTGAAGCTGAGGCTGAACGCACGGATTTCGGCGTCGTGCCGGTTCACATCGTGATGATGATGGTGGTCATCGAACACCTCCTCACGCAGCCAGCCGGCCACGTCCGGGATCTTGCCGGAGGCGTCGAACAGGCCGGCATTCAATAAGGCGGAGGCCGGCACGTCACCATGATCGGCCATAACCACTGGCGCCCCCGGATTGAGCTGCGCCAGCCGCGCGCGCAATTCAGTGGTATCGGCCAGATCGGCTTTGGTGATCACGATCCGGTCTGCCACGGCCACCTGGCGCAGTGCCTCCGGATGCGCATCGATCTGCTCCATCGCGTGCACCGCGTCGATCACCGTCACGATGCCGTCGAGCCGGAACAGCACGGCGGCGATGGGGTCGCCCAGCAAGGTGGCGATCACCGGGGCCGGATCGGCAAGCCCCGTCGTCTCGATGATCACGCGCGCGATCTCGCCTGCGCGTACCCGCGGCGCCAGCTTGGCCAGCGCGCGGGACAGATCGCCGCGCACCGTGCAGCAAAGGCAGCCCGCCGCCAGCAGGATGGTATCGCCATCCACCGCCTCCACCATCAGGTGATCGAGGCCGATCTCCCCGAATTCGTTGATCAGGACAGCGGTGTTGGAAAGTTCTGGCTGTTTCAGCAACTTGTTCAGCAGCGTGGTCTTGCCGGACCCAAGGAAGCCGGTGAGAACAGTAACAGGGACAGGTTCAGCCATGGACATGGCCATAAAGCTCTTTCGGGTCGACCAGGGGCCTGGCGATCTCGACCAGATCGTCGTCGCGCCAGGCTCGAAAAAAGCAGTTATGCGTGCCGGTGTGACACGCCACGCCGGTCTGGTCGACCATCAGCAGCAAGGTGTCGCCATCGCAATCCAGCCGCATGTCGACCAATTTCTGCGTCTGGCCGGAGCTTTCGCCCTTGCGCCACAGGTCCCGGCGGGAGCGGCTGTAGTAACAGACCTGCCCGGTGGCGATCGTCTCCTCCACCGCCTCACGCGACATCCAGGCCATCATCAGCACTTCGAGGCTGTCATGCTGCTGCGCGATCGCGGCCACCAGGCCGCGGCTGTTGAAGCGTATTTTCGATAGGATCGCGGCAGTCATGGTCTTGCTCCAGGCGTGATATAGGATGGTTCATGGAAGATAGCTTTTCACCGGCCACTTTGGCGCTTCTCGAACAGGCTGCCCAGCGTTGCACCAGAGGGGGCGCCCGGCTGACCGAATTGCGCCGCCAGGTGCTCGGCCTCGTGCTGGAAAGCAAGCAGCCCTCCGGCGCCTACGACCTGCTGGACCGGCTGCGGAGCGCGCGCGGCCCGTCAGCGCCGCCCACCGTTTATCGCGCATTGGATTTCCTGGTCGAGCAGGGGTTCATCCATCGGGTCGAGAAGCTGGCCGCGTTTATCGGCTGCATCGATGACGGGCTGCATGCGCACGGGCACGCGCATGCCGCGCAGTTCCTGATCTGCTCCAACTGCAAACGGGTGATCGAGATTGAGGACGAGGCGATCGTGACGGCCCTGCAAGCGGCCGCCACGCGCCAGGGTTTCACCCTGGCACGCGGGATGGTGGAGGCTGAAGGTCTCTGCGCGGACTGCCAAACCCCGTAGGCGGCCCGCCGGACATCAATCCATGATCTGCATATCCAGCGAATTCGAACGCAAAACGCTGAACCCATGCTCCAGATCGGCCATCAGGTCCGCCGGCGATTCAAGACCGATATGCAGACGGATCGTCTGCCCGCCGAAATCGCCGGTTCCCGCGGTCCGGTTGATGAAGCCGTTGGTCGGCAGCGCCAGACTCTCATAGCCACCCCAACTCGCGCCGATGCCAAACAATTCGAGGCTGTTGGTCATCGCATGTGCTGCCGCCTGGCTGAACCCTGGCTGCAAAACCAGGCCAAAGAGCGAGCAGGCACCGGTGAAATCGCGTTTCCAGATCTCGTGGCCCGGCGCTCCGGGCAGGCCGGGATGCAACACCTGTGCGACCTCTGGCCGCCCCTGCAGCCATTTGGCGACTTCGAGGGCAGACTGCATCTGCCGTTCCATGCGAACGGCCATGGTCCGTAGGCCGCGCAGCGCCAGCCAGCAATCGTCGGGGCTGGCATACATGCCCAAGGTCAGCGCAGCACTGCGGACCCGCTCCCAGTCCTCGTCGGAGTTCGTCACGATGCTGCCCAGCAGCACGTCCGAATGGCCCACCACGTATTTGGTCAGCGCCTGGATCGACACATCCACCCCGTGCTCGAACGGCTGGAAGTGGTGGATACCCCAGGTGTTGTCCATCAGCACCTTGGCGCCGTGCGCATGCGCCACCTTCGCGAGAGCCGGCACGTCCTGCACTTCAAAGGTGTGGCTGCCGGGGCTTTCCAGATAAAGCACCTTTGTATTTGGCCGCATCAGCGACGCCAGCCCGGCGCCGTCGATGCACGGATCATAGAAACTGGTCTCGATCCCGAAATCCGTCATCATGCCGGTGACGAACCCTCGCGCCGGGCCATAAACGCTATCGGGCATCAGGCAGTGGTCGCCGGATTTCAGATAGGCCAGCAGCGGCGTGGTAACGGCGGCGAGCCCGCTGCTCACGATCTGGCAGCGTGTGCCGCCTTCGATCTCGGCGATCACGTCCTCCAGCGCGTAATGCGTCGGCCCGCCCATCGTGCCGTAGATCATATACTGATCCAGCCGCTTGCCACTGGCGGCCTGGCGCGTGGCAACGTCGGGATACAGCACCGTCGAGCCGCGATGGACGGCAGGATTGACGAAGCCATGCGCATGCGTGCCAGCACGGCCGGCATGGGACAGCCTGGTGGAAAGGCTCGGCTTGGCTTTCGGCTTCACGTCGTCAGGCATTATTTCGTCTCCACAGGCGTGTCGTTGCGTCCGCCCCATTCGGTCCAGGAGCCGTCATAGACGGCGCCCGCCGGAAGGCCGGCTCGGGTCATGGCAAGGGTCAGCACGGTGGCGGTAATCCCACTGCCGCAACTGGTGACGACGGGGCGCGTGCCATCTATCCCGATGGCGGCAAATTTCGCCCGCAACTCATCTTTTGGAAGCATGGTCTGATCTGGACCGAGCATTTCCGACACCGGCATATTAACGGCTCCTGGTATATGCCCGCCGCGAATGCCTGGGCGCAGTTCGGCCGCTGTGCCATCGAACCGTCCAGCGGCGCGCGCATCCACCATGATCTCGGACTTCGTCGAAAGATTTTCCATCATGTCGCCGATGCCGCGCAGCCGCATGGCGCGCAGATTGGCGCAAAATTCCACCGGCTTCGGCTTCGGCGCGGCACCGGCCTCCAAGGTGCGGCCCTCGGCGACCCATTTCGGCAGCCCACCATCCAAAACGGCCGAGCGGTCATGGCCGAACAGCCCCATCATCCACCAGCCGCGCGCCGCGCTGAACAGGCCCTTCTGGTCGTAGAACACCACGCGGCTGGTGGTGGAGATGCCCAGCGCGCCCACCATGCGGGAGAAGCGGCCGGCCGACGGCACCATATGCGCCATATCGCTGTCGGTGTCGGCGATGGCGTCGATGTCGAAGAAATGCGCGCTAGGAATATGTCCGGCGGCAAATTCGGCCTGCGCGTCGCGCGGTTCGTTGGGCAGGTATTTGGTGCAGTCGAACACCAGAACCTCGCCCAGGTTCTCAGCCAGCCATTCTGTGGACACCAGTGGTTTCATGGGGCGAACTCCAGGGAGATGCGCCGGTTCTGCCGGCCTTTGTTTTCGATTTTACTTATCCGGACCGCACCTATCTCTGAGGTCCGGCCCACATGCGTGCCGCCGCAGGGTTGCAGGTCGATTGGCGTGTCCTCGGATCCGATCCGCACCAGCCGCAATCGGCCGGTCCCGCGGGGGGGCTGCACGGAAAGGGTGCGCACCAATGACGGATTTGTGTCCAGCACGTTCTCATCGACCCAAAAGGCCGAAACCGCGTGATCCCCGTCGATCAAAATCTGCAGCTTTTCCTCCAGCGCCTCTCGGGCCGGCGACTCGGCCATGTCAAAATCCAGCCGCGACTTCATAGCCCCGATGGACCCGCCGGTGACGGACACGCCGGGGAGGGCGGCGCAGAGCAGATGCAAGGCGGTGTGCATCCGCATCAGCGCGTGCCGCTTCGCCCAGTCGATGGTGCCGGTAACCTCGTCGCCCACCCCGGGAAGCGTCGCGTCCGGCTGCGGCACGTGCAGGATGGCGGAGCCCTCGCCCTTGATCGCTTCGGTGATCCCGATGGTCTGGCCATTCCACGAAAGCGTGCCGGAATCACCAGGCTGACCACCGGAGCGGGCGTAAAACACAGTCTGATCGAGGGTGATGCCGGCGGCCGAGATATCGACCACCACGGCCGTCATCCCGGTGGCGGCGCTATCTTCCAGAAAGAGTCTTTTTGTCATCCCGGAAGCATCGGCGCGCCGCTCCACCAGATCAACCCACTCCTACCAATCAGGCCGGCCGGTGCGCTTCCAGCAACTGGCGCACCCGCGCAGCGCCGGTGGCGCCCTTCAGCGCCTCACGCCACAGCGCCTCGGCCACACGCTGATGCGCCGCGATCGCCTCGTCGGCCGCCGTTATCATGGCCACGCCCGACGGCGTGTTGGGCGCCGTGTCCGGACGGAACGGGTTGATCGCAAGCGTTGCCCGGTCGCGGGCGCGAAGTATCTTGAAGCCGCCGGTCGGCTCAGTCGCGGGCAGCAGACCGAATTGCAGACCCATCGGCTCGGATTCCATGATCGCGGCGATGTTTTCCACCTCCGCCACCGCCACCCGGCGGCATATCCGCCGCGCGCGATCCGACAACGC
>JAYTHH010000232.1:0-4599 GCA_043732745.1 Rhodospirillales bacterium | reverse complement strand
GCTCTGTTGCAAAAACTGCCGGACCGCCGATCTGGAGCGCTGGGCTTGAAGCGGAGCGGGTGTGGGCGATTTCAAGTGGCGCCATTTTCAGGGCGCGGTGATTCTGTGGGCGGTTCGGTGGTACTGCAAATACGGCATCAGCTATCGGAACCTCGAGGAAATGCTGGAGGAGCGCGGCGTCGATGTTGATCACACGACGATTTACCGCTGGGTCCAGCACTATGCGCCGGAGATGGAGAAGCGGCTGCGCTGGTATTGGAGACGGCCGGGGCTTTCGCGCAGCTGGCGGGTCGATGAGACCTACGTCAAGGTCAAGGGGAAATGGGTCTATCTGTACCGGGCCGTCGACAAGGAAGGCAACACGATCGATTTCTACCTGTCGCCGACGCGCAATACCAAGGCCGCCAAGCGCTTCCTCGGCAAAGCCCTCAGCGGCCTGAAGGACTGGCAGAAGCCGTTGAAGATCAACACCGACAAGGCGCCCACCTATGGTCCGGCGATCGCGGACCTGAAGAAGGAGGGCAAGCTGCCTGAGGACACACTCCACCGCCAGGTCAAATATCTCAACAACGTCGTCGAAGCCGATCATGGCAAGCTGAAACAGCTGATCAAGCCGGTCCGCGGATTCAAGACTTTGAAAACCGCCTATGCCACGATCAATGGCTTCGAGGTCATGCACGCCCTGCGCAAAGGCCAAGCCGCCATCTTCCAATATGGCGGCGGCATCATGGGAGAAGTGCGTCTGATCGAGAGGCAGTTCAACGTCTACACCACCTGAAACCAGTCAAGGCAACGGCCCCCCTTCGGCCCGTGGAATTTTTGCAACAGAGCCGAACTGGGTAAACTTGTTATAACTTCCGAACCGACGCTGACAAATTCAACCTTGCGGACGCCGGCGCGCGGCATGGGTGTATAGTTTCCGGTTTTTCAGGTGCCGACACCGGGCGCTCTTTTCACCGCTTGTCGCCGATATCGAGCGTCAGCGGCGCAAAGATCGGCCGCAGCGCGTCGATCTTTGCGAAATCGACTGCGATGAACCCGGCGGCGCCGGCGCGCGGCGCGGCCAGCGCAGGAGTCGGCAATGCCTTGTACGGCGCGAGCGCGCCCGATGGCGTGCCGATGAGGTCGGGCAAGTCGGTGGCCACGCCATAGCCGCCGCCCAGCGTCACGCCTGGGAGCGGGCTGAACTTGACCAGCCCGAACGGCATCGCAACCTTGTAGTCCGGCGTCACCGATAGTGTCATGTCGAACGACAGCGTCATCTTGGGCAGACTGGGGACCTTAGTGCGGATCAGGTCCAGGTAATCGTCGCCCTTAAAGCTCAGGTGCAGAAGCAGCGGATCGAGCTTGCCCTTGGGCAGGTCATAGCTGAACCCGCTGAAAAGGGCATAGGGCACCAGCGACAGCGGCGCGCCTAGCGGCAGGCCAGACAGCGCCTTGCGCCCATTGGGATCGCTCAGCATCGCGCCCGCCGCTGGCAGAACCAGCCCTGCCCCGCCAATGACCAGCGCGGCCTTGTCACCGGTGCTGGCGCCGTTCCAGATCGGCAACGCGATCTTCTTGGCGAAATCGATTGCGCCATCCTTTAACTGCGGTGTGTCGGCGGCCTTCGACGCCATTTCCTTGGCCCCGCCTATGATCGGTTCGACAGCCTCTTCCTTCTTGGCTTCCTTGAGCGGCACATCGGGCCCGTCGCGCTGGACGGTGCGCGGCGCCGAAGAGAGGCGTCGCAGGCGGGCTTGGTTGCCCGCCGCGCCAGGCAAGGGCCTGAATGGGGCCGCACCACTGACCTTTCCAGCATGTCCCGGAAGCATGGATCTGGTGCTGCCTGCTGACCGGTTCCTCACGGCTCGGCGGCCAGTTCTGCTCCAGTCGAATTCTGATAGATCTTCTTGATGGCCTCCATGTCGGCCTCTCGGATCGGCCAGGACAGGAACTTCTCGAGGAAGCGGATCTTCTCGGACAGCGGCATGCCCCGGATAATCTCGGGACGTTGCGTGCGGACGAAGGCGCGCATGTCGCTGGCGCTGGTTTGCGCGGTGCTGCCGCCGAGAAAGTTTTTTCCGTCCAGTGTCTTGTCGTCCGAATCCGAGGTATCGAGATCGAAGGGCAGCGATCGTTCGGTCCCGCCGCATTCGGCGATCGGCAGGATATCGGGAACGGCGGTCTGGTTCTGGTTTTTAGGTACGGTATCGCCCGATGCCGATGCCGCCGGATCGGGAACCTGATCTCCGTAAAAGTGGAGGATCTGATCCTTGCTCGCCGTGCTCAGAGCCTGCCAGCCGACCGGACTGCAGCGCGTCAAAGTGTCCTTGATCGCATCGAATACCGAATCCGGCCCCGGAATGCCGGGCAGCGTGATGCCCGTGAATGCGCCCAGCGCATTGCTCGGCGTATCTTCGGCGCCAAAGAACGAATGCGGGTCCTTGTGCCTGGTCGGGTCCTTGTCGCTCATCTCGGTTTCGTGCTCGCGGCCCTTCCTGGTCGCGCCGCGATTGGCCATGTCGGCATTCAGAAACGCGCTGGCGTTGAATTGCGCAATGTACATGAGCTGCAGGAAATGCCGCATGTCGATCAGACCGCAACGGCAGCTATAAAGGTACCGCGTCAACAGTCGCGACTTGATCGTGGGATCGTTGCTGCCCAGCGCCTTGTCGATCTTGCGTCCCGCCGACTGCCCCCCGGAAATCTCGACCAGAAAATCCAGGTTGAGATTTCCGTCGGTCGTCGCGTCGTCGACGAGCTTGCGGATTTGGGTGAACATGTCGTGCGGCGTCAGGGCGATCTTGGGCACTTCCGACGTCTCGAAGCGGCGGATGACGCCGCCTTCGCCCTGCTGCACCACATGCGCCAGTTCGTGCGCGAGCAGGCGGCGGCCGCCCTCACCCGCCGGATCATATTGCCCCGCACCGAACACAACGTTGTTGCCCACCGTATAGGCACGCGCGCCGACGGCTTCGGCGGATCGCGCGGCGCGGGCATCGGTGTGGATGCGCACATCGCTGAAATCGGTGCCGAAGCGGCTCGCCATGAATTCATGCGTGGCCGGATCCAGCGCGCGCCCCGGCGTGCTCAGTACCTGCCCTACCTCCGGCGGCGCGGCCTCTCCCGCCATGTCGCCGCCTGCTGTCTTGCGCCTGACCGGCTTTTCCTCCTCCTCGCACGCTGCGCATTTGCGCTGGAGCGCCGCCGGGCCGGTCGAACGCACGACTTCGGGATCGGCCATGCCCATGACCCTGTCGGCGGCGGCATCGGCCTCGTGTTCAAGCGGATCCTTGACAGCGCCGATCGTCAGCTTGGCCTGCAACGGCCGTCCGCCCACAGCCAGACGCCGCAAATGTGCCTGGTTACCATGCGCAGCCGCAACGGGCGGGCGACGCCCGATCTCCGGCTTAGCGGGCGTTACCGCACTTTGCCGAGCCCGATCGGGCGATTGCGTCATGCCGGACGAGCAACCCATCGTCACGTCTCCGTATTGAGGAACGGCCAGAAGTCCTTCGGGTCGGGTTGCGGGAACGTGCGCGGCGGCAGGATCAACGCGCCCCGGTTGAACACATTGCCGTTGTAGGCATAATGACCGCCTTCGACCCCGAAGGCGATGAACACCGGTACCGGATTGGCGAAGCCCTTGCCGCCGGGGTGTGCCATCAGGTTGCCCGTGGCCGTGGCCATCGATGGGAAGAACAGCGAGGCAGCAAGCGTCCGGTTGTCGGCGCAGACTACCCGGTTGGCGCTCATTATCAGCATACTGGTGTCGTCCTGCGGCGAGCGCAACACGGCGATGCCGATGCCGGGTGCCGCCTGGAGATCGGTGGCAACCAGCGCGATGTCGTTGTTCTCGATATGCAACACCGCGGTCACGTCGCGGGTTACCATTTGCGCCGCGACCGACACCGCTTCGACATGCGTGATGTCGCTGAGGTACTGCGCGCGCACATTTGCCGCCTGCTGATTGACGTTGGCCTTGGCCGAAGCGGCGGGTGCCGTCGCAGCGGCAGCTTTGGGCTTGGCGGCGGCAGCTGCCTTGCTGCGGGCGTTGGCGATGGCGGTAAACGCTGCAGTTCCTGCCGCTGTCATTTCCTTGACCAGCGCCGCGCGCGCGCTGGCCGTCGGCGCTTTGACCGCTTCGGGTTCTCCGGGCGGGGTTCGCTCTGCGGCGCGCGAAATCGCGGCGAGGAAATGCACAGGGTAGCCGTGTTGCACCGCCTGCGCGATTTCAGGATGCGTCTGCACCTGTCCGAAGGCATGCTTGGCAAAGGCGTTGGTTGCCCCGCCGATCGGGTCGGCGAGGAAAATCCCTGTGTGGCATTCGCGTATGCGGTTGAACGAAGCGCGCACCTCGCCGATCCGGGCAAACGCGACGATCCCCGCGCTCAGCCGCTCGAAGGTGTTGTCGCTGATGTCGACCCCAATCAGCGCGGTGCTGATGCTTCGGGTGTTGACCGCCGCGAGCAGCCCGCAGACGGTGCCGTGCGCAAAGATTGCCTGGCCTGTGAACCGGTTATTGCGCACCGCAAGTTCGGCTGCTCGGCCGGAGATGGTGATCGCGCCGCCAAAAACGATTCCGGCCAGCTTGCCCTCATGCGGGGCGGCGATCCC
>JAYTHH010000231.1:0-4616 GCA_043732745.1 Rhodospirillales bacterium | reverse complement strand
CCGGCTTCGGCGCCACCGCGGAGGTCGATTTCCGCTTCCTGTTCGCACCACTCGTCAACGATGCCGAACAGACGGGCCTGTTTGCCGATGCGGCCGCCACGCTGGTGGGCGAGGCGAATGTGGAGCGCAATGGCCCTGCGGTGATGGGATCGGAGGATTTCTCGTTCATGCTGGAGGCCTGCCCAGGCGCCTACATCAATATCGGCAATGGCAAGGACAGCGCGCCGGTGCACAACGCACTTTACAATTTCAACGACGACGCCATCCCGGACGGTGCCGGCGTGCTGGCCGCACTGGTGGAACTGAAATTGCCGGTGATGCCGCAAGCGTAGAACATGATGATTTTGGGTGGATAAAATTATCCTGTTCTCCGTTTTGTTTTGGCGATCATGTCTATGCGTTAGGGTGAAGCAACCCAAACGCATCATGATCTAAGCTTATGTCTCAAATGATCCTTGTCATCGGCAGCATCAACACAGACCTGGTCACCACCACCGAGCGTATGCCTGCGGGCGGTGAGACGGTGATGGCGCGTGGGTTCGCGATGTTGCCCGGCGGCAAGGGCGCCAACCAGGCGGTGGCGATTGCCCGCCTCGGCGGCAAGGCCGTGATGGTCGGGCGGGTCGGCGACGATCCGTTCGGCCAGAGTGCCATACAGAACCTGCAAGCTTGCGATGTGAACACGGACCATGTGGCCATCTCGCCGGGGGTGGCGAGCGGCATTGCAACGATCGTGGTGGAGGAGGGCGGCGAAAACCGTATCTTGGTCGTTTCGGGTGCGAATGCCTGCGTAATGCCCGATGATGTGCCACAGGCGTTGCTCAGCCGTGCGGCGCTGGTGGTGATGCAGCTCGAAATTCCCATCGATACCGTCACCGACGTGATCGCCCGTGCACAAGCGCCGGTGCTGCTCAATCCTGCGCCGGCCGTTAAATTCGACCTCAAGAAACTTTCAGGCCTGGCTTATCTTATTCCGAACCAGCAGGAGCTGGCGGTGCTCACCGGTCTGCGCACCGAGCGGATGGACGATGTGGTGGTGGCGGCGCGCTGGCTGGTGCGCCAGGGCATCGGCACGGTCATCGTCACGGTCGGTGGCGACGGCGCGATGCTCGTGACCCGAGAGCGGGTGGCGCATGTGGAGGCGCCTCTGGTGAAGACCGTCGACACCACTGGGGCAGGCGACGCGTTCATCGGGTGTTTCGCACAGACGCTGATGGAAACAGGCGATGTAGACGCCGCTTTGGCGTGCGCGGTGCGCTATGCCTCGCTGTCCGTCACACAGTTCGGGGCGCAGGCCTCCTATGTCACGGCGGCGAACTTCACGCTCGTTCCAGATACCGCCGGATGAATTGCCGCGTGCGGTCGCGCGTGGGTTCGGCGAAGATCTGACGCGGGGTACCTTCTTCCTCGATCCGCCCGGCATGCAGGAAGATGGCGCGCGAGGCGACTTCGGCAGCGAAGCCCATCTCGTGCGTCACGATCAGCATGGTGCGGCCTTCCTCGGCCAAACCCTTGATGACGCCGAGAACTTCGCCCACAAGCTCGGGGTCCAGCGCCGATGTCGGCTCGTCGAACAGCAGTGCCTTCGGGCGCATCGCCAGGGCGCGGGCGATGGCAGCGCGTTGCTGTTGGCCGCCGGACAGATGGGCCGGATAGGCATCACGCTTTTCAGCGAGGCCCACTTTTTCAAGCAGCGCCATGGCCTCGAAGGTGACCTCGCCACGCGGCCGCTTCTGCACATGCACCGGCGCCTCGATCACATTCTCCAGCACCGTCATGTGCGCCCACAGATTGAAGCTCTGGAACACGAAGCCAAGCTGCGCGCGGAGCCGGTTCACCTGCGCCAAATCGGCGGGCGCCCGGCCGCCTGCTACCTGCTTCATGCGGATGGTCTCGTCACCGATTGCGATGTCGCCGCTCTCTGGCACCTCCAACAGTGGAATGCAGCGTAGCAGCGTGCTTTTGCCGGACCCGCTGGCACCGATGATGGCGATGGTCTCGCCTTCGCGCGCAGTGAGCGAGATCCCGTCGAGAACCTTCAACGTGCCAAAGCTCTTGTGCAACTCATGCAGCGTGATGACATCGCTCATCGCGGGACACTTCGGAGATGGGGGCTGAGCGAGCGCTCAAGCAACACCACGACACGGGTCAGCAGGAAATTGATGGCGAGATAGATCAGCCCGGCGCAGACGAACACTTCGATAGCCCGAAAACTGTCCGACACGATCTGCCGTGCCGTGCCCGTCAGTTCGGTGATGGTGATGATGCTGGCGAGAGAGGTGGATTTCACCATGATGATGACCTCGCTGCCATAGGCGGGCAGCGCCTGGCGCAGCGCCAGCGGCAGAATGATGCGACGATACAGGGTGAAGCGGGACATGCCGGCCACGCGCCCGGCCTCGACGCTGCCAGCCGGCACGGCCGCAAGCCCGCCGCGGATGATCTCCGAGCCATAGGCCGCTGTGTTCAGCGCGAGGGCCAGAATGGCGCACCACCAGGGGCGGCGGAGAAACGGCCACAGCACCGATTCGCGTATGATGTCGAACTGGCCAAGGCCGTAATAGATGAGAAAGATCTGCACCAGCAGCGGCGATCCGCGAAACACGAAGACATAGGCGCGCACGAAGCCGGCGCCGATGATCGAGCTGGCGCGCAGCAGGGCCAGCAGCAGTGCCAGGCCCAGGCCGATGCTGACCGAGACGAGGGCAAGCTCCAGCGTGGTGGGAACGGCGGAGAGCAGGCGGAGCAGTGTTTCGCCCAGGAACGCAAAATCCATCAGATGGCCTGCTCATGCCGCTGTGTCCGTCGCTCGGCGCCACGGAACAACAGGCTGGTGATGGTGGTCAGGATCAGGAAAAGCGCTGCGCCCGTCGCGTAGAAATCGAACGGCAGCCGCGTGGAGCCGGCAGCGATATGGATCTGGCGCAGCAGTTCCACCATCCCGGTGACGGAGATCAACGCTGATTCCTTCAGCACCTGTTGCCAGATATTGCCCAATCCCGGTAGCGCGATTCGCAGGCCGCGCGGGACGATGATGCGGCGCAGCATCAGCCAGCGCCCCATGCCCACGGCACGCGCGGCCTCGATCTCGCCACGCGGAATAGCGAGATAGGCGGCGCGCATCACCTCGGTCTGATAGGCGCCCGAGACGGTGCCGACGGCGAGCATTCCCACGAGGAAGCCGTTGAGTCCCAAAAAGCCGTCATTGCCCATCATCCTACCCAGACTGGTGAGCAACGAGCTTCCCCCGAAATAGAACAGATAGATCACCAGAAGATCGGGAATGCCGCGCAATACGGTGGTGTAGGCATCAGCCGCGCTCCGCAGCACTGCGCCCCCCGCCAACTTGGCCCAGGCGCCGAATATGCCGAACACGACCCCGGTGGCGAACGCCGCCACCGAGACCGAGATCGTCATCAAGGTGGCCCAGGCAAGCTGGCCGCCCCATCCCTGCGGCCCGAAGCCAATGAGTGTGAAGTAGGTCTGCACGAGACGCCTAGTACTTCACGGACACGTCGACCTTGAACCACTGCAACGCCAGCTTGGTCATAGTGCCATCGGCGTAGGCATCCTTGATCGCCTGGTCGAACTTCGCCTTCAGATCGGTGTCGGCCTTGCGCAGCCCCACGCCGCTGCCGGCGCCCATCATGCCGCCGGTAATGAAGGGGCCGGACATCTTCATCTTCTCGCCGCCCGGCTTGGCCAAGGCGGAGACAAGATATGAGGACGAGGCGAAGGCCAGGTCGATACGCCCGGCCTGCAGATCCAGATCCTGCTCGGCGTTGCTGGGATAGGTGCGGATCTCGACCTCTTTCGCCAGATAGGCTTTCAGGAAGTCGGCATGGATGGTGGAAACCTGGGCGCCGATAATTTTGCCCTTCAGCACCGCCGCCAGCTTGGCGATGGATGCGTCGGACGCCGCCTTGTCGTCGAGATTGATGCGCTCGCCCAGCATCGGCAGGTCGGCCATAGACTTCGGCACTTCGAAGGTGGCCGGCGACGACACGTAGGGCACTGAGAAATCGATCACCTCGCGGCGCTTCGGCGTGATGCTCATGCCAGCAATGATGGCGTCGTATTTGCCGGCGTTGAGGCCGGGGATGATGCCGTCCCAGTCCTGCGCGACAACGGTGCATTCCACCTTCATGCGGGCGCACAGGTCTTTTGCCATATCGATCTCGAAGCCGGCCAGCTTTCCGTCCGGCATCGTCATGTTGTAGGGTGGGAAGGCGCCTTCGGTGGCGATCACCACCTTGGTCCAGTCTTTCGCCATGGCGGCGTGGGACAGCGCCAGGGCCATGAAGGCAGCAAGGCCAGTGCGGAAGGCGATCATGTCGTATTCTCCTGTGAGGGTGATGTGGCGGGACGGTAGCCGGTTTTGCTTTTTCGTCCAGTCGTTAAGCTGTCACACTGTTGAATGGAGGACGCTATGAATCTGGCCCTGTTGAAACTGGAACGACGCGTGGACGGCATCCTGGCGGCATTCAATGCCGCCACGCCTGGCGCCACCATCGGCGTGGTGCAGGATGGTGCCCTTGTGGTGCATCGCAGCGCCGGCATGGCCAGCCTGGAACTGGGCGTGCCGATCTCGGCCGACATAAGCTTTCGCATCGCCT
>JAYTHH010000230.1:0-4634 GCA_043732745.1 Rhodospirillales bacterium | reverse complement strand
CGGGCATCGCCAGATAAGCAAGTCTTTTTAGCTCCTTGCGTCCGCGCGCCACGCTGGCCAGCACCAGCCCGTTCGACAGCGACAGGAACGAAAGCAGCACGATGCCCACCGCCAGCACTGCGCGCGGCAGGCGCGGCACCAGTTGGGTCTCCAGGAACTCAAATACCACGGGCAGGCCGAGCGCCAGCGCGAACAGCATCAACAGGGCGGCAGCGATGCCGAAGAACTCAAGCGGGCGCTCGTTCTTCACCAGCATCATGATGGTGCGCAGGATGCGCATGCCGTCCACATAGGTCCGAAGTTTGGAGGCAGAGCCTGGGGGCCGCTCGCGATAGGCGGTTTTGAACTCGCCTAGCGGCATCGAGAGCTCCATGGCGTGCACGGTGAACTCGGTCTCGGTCTCGAAGCCCTGCGCCATCGCGGGGAAGGATTTCACGAAGCGTCGGCTGAACACGCGGTAGCCGCTCAGCATGTCGGTGATGCGGTCGCCGAAGACGGTGCGCACGGCGCCTGTCAGCATCAGGTTGCCGAAGCGGTGGCCCCTGCGGTAGGCGGCCTGGATGTCTGTCACGCGGATGCCGGTGACCATGTCCAGCCGTTCGCGCAGGAGCATATCCACCATTTCGGGGGCGGCGGTGGCGTCGTAGGTGTCGTCGCCGTCGACCATGACATAGACGTCCGCCTCGACATCGGCGAAGGCGCGGGCGACGACGTGGCCCTTTCCCTGCTGGCGCTCGGTGCGGACCACGGCGCCTGCGGCCTCGGCGATGGCGCGGGTGTTGTCCTTCGAATTGTTGTCGAACACGTAGATGACGGCGTTTGGCAGGGCGGCGCGGAAGTCGGCCACCACCTTCGCGATCGCCACTTCTTCGTTGTAGCAGGGCAGAATGACGGCGATGCGCATGGGCGTCCTTGTTGTATCGGAGCCGATTGTTATTTGAACACCAGTCGTCGTGACAGCGCAAAATTGGTGAACATGCCGGCCACCGCGCCGGCCGCCACCGCGATCACCGGATGGGCGACACAAAGATCGCTGGTCGCGATCAGGGTGAAATAGGCACCGCGGTTGAGTACAAAACCGACTAGGTTGACGGCAAGGAAGCGCGCCCATTGTGCTCGCGCAGAGCCGGTACTGGCGCCGCGGAAGGTCCAGAAGCGGTTGACCGCCCAGGTGAAGGTGGCGGCGACGGGGTAGGCGAGGGCGCCGGCCCAGTAGAGGCCGACCAGCCCCTTCGTTGCATAGACCACGGTGGTGTCGACAAAGAAGCCCATGCCGCCCACGGCGCCGAAGCGCAGGAACTGGGCGATCAGCGAGACTGTGGTGGGCGAAAGACGGATCATGGCGAGGTGCCTAGCGCCGATGCCGGCGGATGGAAAGGTGGCAGCTCTTGCGCCTGCGCTTGCGGGACGGCATCCTCCCTGCCATCGTTCCGGCGATAATTCTTCATCTGGAGACCGGGCCCATGAAACGTCGCAGCTTTCTGGCCGCTGGTACGGTGGTGCTACGTGGGGGGGCGGTTGGCGCTGGCACCCTCGCTGCTCCTGAAACGGTGCGAGCGCAGAGCAAGACGACCCTGAAGTTCATCCCGCAATCCGATCTTTCGGTGCTCGATCCGCATTGGACGACGGCGTATGTGACGCGCAATCACGGCTATCTCGTGTTCGACACGTTGTATGGGCAGGACAGCACGTATGCCGCCAGCCCGCAGATGGTGGCCGGCCACACTATCGACAACAACGGCCTCCTTTGGAACCTCACGTTGCGGGATGGGCTGAAATGGCATGACGGCACGCCGGTGCTCGCACGGGACTGCGTGGCCAGCATCCAGCGCTGGGCCAAGCGCGATGCGTTCGGAGGTGCCCTGATGGCGGCGACCGATGAACTGTCGGCGCCGGATGATAAGACAATTCGCTTCAAGCTGAAGAAGCCGTTCCCGCTGCTGGCGGACGCCTTGGGCAAGTCACCCACCGTGATGCCGGCGATGATGCCGGAGCGGCTGGCCAAGACAGACGCCTTCACCCAGGTGCAGGAGATGGTCGGCTCCGGCCCTTATAAATTCGTAGCGGACGAGCGCGTGACGGGTGCGAAGGTGGTTTATGCCCGCAACGAGGCCTATGTGCCCCGCCCCGACGGCAAGACGGACTGGACGGCCGGACCCAAGGTTGCGCATTTCGATCGCGTGGAATGGAACACCATCCCCGATCCCGCCACCGCGGCCGCCGCGTTGCAGTCGGGCGAGCAGGATTGGTGGGATTATGCCGCGGCCGACCTGCTGCCGCTGCTGCGCAAGGCGAGGGGGGTGAAGGTGTCGGTGCAGGACCCTTCCGGCCAGATCGCTATCATGCGGATGAACCATCTGCAGCCGCCGTTCAACAACCCCGCCATTCGCCGCGCGATTCTGGGTGCGGTGGATCAGGCCGATGTGATGCAGGCGGTGGTCGGCACCGACACGTCCATGTGGCGCGACAAGGTGGGGGTGTTCTGTCCTGGCACGCCGTTCGCCAGCACGGCGGGGCTGGAGGTGCTGACGGGGCCGCGCGACTACAACAAGGTGAAGGCCGATCTCAAGGCGGCCGGATATAACGGCGAGAAGGTGGTGGTCATCGTTGCCGCCGACTTCCCGGTGTTGAAGGCGATGGCCGATGTGGGGGCCGATTTCCTCACCAAGGCGGGCATGAACGTGGATTACCAGTCGCTCGACTGGGGCACGGTGTTGCAGCGGCGTACGCGTAAGGATCCGCCAACGGCGGGGGGGTGGAACATCTTCTTCACCGCCTGGGCCGGCACCGACATGCTGAACCCGGCCGGTCACCTGTCGCTGCGTGGGCCGGGCGAGGGTCCGGGCGCTTGGTTCGGCTGGCCGTCCAGCCCGAAGATCGAAAGCCTGCGCAATGCGTGGTTCGATGCGCCGGATGTGGCGACGCAGAAAAAGCTTTGCGAGGACATCCAGCGCCAGGTGATGATCGACGTGCCGTATGTGCCGCTGGGGCAGTATCTGCAGGCGACGGCGTATCGGGATACGTTGACCGGCGTGAACAACGGATTTGCGATGTTCTGGAACGTGAGGCGGGTCTGATTTTTCGAACACGGAGCAGCCCATGAAACGTCGTGGCTTTCTGGCCGGCGGTGTTGCGGCGATGGCTGCGCCCTTGCCGATGCCGGCGATCGCGCAGGCTCCGAAAGTTCTGCGGATGGTGCCGCAGGCGAACCTGACATCGCTGGATCCGATCTGGACGACGGCGACCGTCACGCGAAACCACGCGTTCATGATCTACGACACGCTGTATGGGCTTGATGCCAATCTGGTGCCGAAGCCGCAGATGGCGGCCGGGCACGTGGTGTCCGACGACGGGCGGCGCGTGGTGATCACCTTGCGCGACGGGCTGCTGTTTCATGATGGGGCCAAGGTGCTGGCGCGCGATGCCACCGCCAGCATCAAGCGTTGGATGGTGCGCAATCCGTTCGGCCAGAAGCTGGCGACAGTGACAGACGAAGTGGTGGCGCTGGATGACACGCGGTTGGAATTTCGCCTGCGCAAGGCGTTTCCGTTGTTGTTCGCGGCCTTGGGGGTGGTGGGCTCCGCCTGTTTTGTGATGCCGGAGCGGGTGGCGTCCACCGATCCGTTCAAGCAGTTATCCGACACCACCGGGTCCGGGCCGTTTCGCTATCTGGCGTCCGAGTTCAATTCCGGCAGTTTCGTGGGCTAT
This sequence comes from Rhodospirillales bacterium, assembly GCA_043732745.1. GTDB lineage: Bacteria > Pseudomonadota > Alphaproteobacteria > Acetobacterales > Acetobacteraceae > CAIQQQ01. The sequence goes on along the minus strand of JAYTHH010000230.1, from coordinate 926 downwards.
GCGCGAAACGAGCGTTATGTGCCGCGCGATGAGGCGGTGTCGTTCACCGCGGGCGGCAAGCGGGCGTTCTTCGATCGGGTGGAGTGGCGGATCATCACCGATGCCGCCACGTCGGCGGCTGCGTTGCAGAACAACGAGATCGACTGGTTCGAGCAGCCGCCGCCGGAATTGTCAGACATGCTCCGGCGCAACCGCAACATCGTGATCGAGCCGATCGACAGCAAGCCCAACCCGGCGATGCTGCGCCTTAACCACCTGCACCCGCCATTCGATCGCAAGGAGGCGCGCCAGGCGCTGCTGCCGGCAATCGATCAGAACGATTTCATGAGCGCCATCGTCGGACCCGATCCCAAGGGATACTCCACGATCGGCGCGTTCACACCCGGTACTTCTCTCACGACCGATCAGGGCATGTCCGCGCTGCTGGGGCCGCGCAACCTGGACCGGGCCAAGGCGTTGCTGCGCGAGGCCGCAGCACTCACGCCGCGCATGCGGCTGATCGGGCCGACGGACATTTTGGCCCCGGCCGCCATGACTCAGGTGGCCGGGGCGCTGTTCAAGGATCTCGGTTTCAACCTGGATTTCGCGTTGAGCAACTGGGGCACCGTAATCCAGCGTCGTGCCTCACGCGAGCCGGTGGAGAAGGGCGGCTGGTCGGCGCTGCTCACCGCGTTCGGCAGCTTCGACTGGATGGACCCGGCGGGGCACCCCGTGCTGCGCGGCAACGGAAAAGACGCGTGGTTTGGCTGGCCGCAGATCCCCCGGCTGGAGGCGCTGCGCGACGACTGGTTTGACGCGCCCGACCTGGCGGCGCAAAAAATGGTCGCTGTCGACATGCAGCGCGTGATGCTCGACGAGGTGCCGTTCATTCCAGTGGGTGCCTATTATTCGAACACCGCGCTACGTAGGGACCTTACCGGACGGGT